>NZ_JBUZTQ010000011.1:0-148116 GCF_055408445.1 Pseudomonas sp. B414
GCACGCCGCCACGGGCCATCCATGGCCCATCGCGGCTCTCCCGGCATCCATGCCGGTCGACCCACTCCACAGAACCTCCACTCGGCCTCCCGGAGGGCGAGTAAATCAAAAGCCAGTTCAAAAGCAGTTCAAAAGCAGATCAAAAACTCTCAGGTATGCAGTGCTTTAGCCTTCATGCAAGCAGCTGGCGAAGCAACGAGGTTTTGTGAACGCAGTTAAACAAACCTTCACCCAATTTCTACAAAGCCTCTTGACGAGACCATCCTGTTTGAGTTCCCATGAAACCGGTTTCAGCATCCTCACGCGAAACCGCCTGCGATAACTCAAATAAAAGGTTTCAGGCCGTGAACAGTTTTTCAGCAGCTCAGCGCACCCGCGTGACTATGCTCGATGTTGCCCAGCGGGCTGGTGTGTCCAAGGCCAGCGTGTCGCGCTTTATTGGCGAAGACCGCACCTTGCTCTCCGAAGCCATCGCCGAACGTATCGAGCGCGCCATCAATGACTTGGGCTATCGTCCCAATCAAATGGCCCGTGGCCTGAAACGCGGACGTACACGGCTGATCGGTATGCTGGTGGCCGATATCCGCAACCCCTATTCCATTGCCGTCATGCACGGCGTCGAAACCGCCTGCCGCCTGCACGGCTACAATCTGGTAGTGTGCAATACCGACCGTAATGACGAGCAAGAACGTCAGCATCTGGCAGCGCTGCGTTCCTACAATATCGAAGGCCTGATCCTTAACACCCTTGGTCATCATCCTGACGCGCTGCAAGAGCTGCATCAGGAAATGCCCATCGTGTTGATCGACCGTAAAGTCGAGCAGCTGCACACCGATCTGGTCGGCCTCGATAATGCCGACGCGGTACGCATGGCCCTGGAGCATCTAGAACAACAGGGCTATCGCGATTTGCTGATGGTCAGCGAACCGGTCGATGGCACCAGCTCGCGTATCGAACGTATCAACAGTTTTACTAGCCAGCTTATAGCCTACCCTGCCCTGCGCGGCGCCGTGATTACAACCGGTGCGGGCCTTCGCGCCGCTATCCAGACCTTCCTGCAAGCCCCCGGTAACGGCCGCAAAGCCATTTTTTGCGCCAACGGCCTGGCCGCGCTGGCCTGTACCCAGGTGCTGCGTGATTTGAATTGCCGTTTGTTTGAAGACGTCGGGCTGATTGCCCTGGATGACCTCGAGTGGTTTCCGCTGGTGGGCAACGGTATCACCGCCCTGGCCCAGCCCACGCAACAGATTGGTGCCAGTGCCTTTGACTGCCTGCTTAAGCGTCTGAGCGGCGACAAATCCGCGCCCCTGGCGCTGGATTTTGCCCCGCAGTTGATTGTTCGCGGCTCAACCCGACCACCCCTGACGGCCTGATACTTTATCGGCTGACACCCTTGACCCGGTTGCCATCCGTTTGATGCACAACAAAATGAAACCGGTTTCAGAGAATAATCACAATGACTACATTCCCCGTTTCCATCAGCCTGTCGAGTTACGGCGCCGATCTGGTTCGCCAACGCGGCCAGGGCAGTTTTATCCAATTGCTGGCCAACGCCGGTGTGGCCCGTATCGAACTGCGTGAAGAACTGCTGACCACAGAAGACCCGATCACCTTTAGCCAGTCCGTGCAACAACAGGGCCTGGAGTGCGTGTTCTCGTCACCGCTGGAACTGTGGGAAGCCGGGCAATCACGGCCCAACACCCAATTGCTGGCCACCTTGCAGCGCGCCCACGCCTTCGGCGCTCAATGGCTGAAAGTGTCGCTGGGCTATTTCACCGAACACTGTGACCTGCAAAACCTCGCGGCCCTGCTCAACCAGCAACCGGTCCGCCTGCTGGTGGAAAACGACCAGACTTCCTACGGCGGGCGCATCGAGCCCATGCAGCGCTTTTTCGATCAGGTCGAGCAGCAGCAAGCACCGATCAGCATGACCTTCGATATCGGCAACTGGCACTGGCAGGACCAGTCGGCCAGCACCGCCGCCCGCCTCCTCGGTCGCCATGTCACCTACTTGCATTGCAAAGGCGTGAGCCGTCGCCCCGATGGCAAGCTGATCGCCACGCCGCCGACCGATACCGACCTGCAGCAGTGGCAACACCTGATGACCCATATGCCTCACGGCCTGACCCGGGCCATCGAGTATCCCCTGCAAGGCACCGATCTGGACCTGCTGACCCGGGAGCACGCTGACGTACTGGCGCGCTTGAGCCAACAGCAACAGGAGCTGAGCCATGTCTAAAGTCGATGTGCTGTCGTTTGGCGAAACCATGGCCATGCTGGTCGCCGAGCAAACGGGAGACCTGGCTCGGGTCGAGCAGTTTCACAAACGTATCGCCGGGGCTGACAGCAATGTCGCCATTGGTCTGTCCCGGCTGGGCTTCAATGTGGCCTGGTTGAGCCGCGTAGGGGCTGATTCCCTGGGCCGCTTTGTGCTCAACACGCTGCAGGCCGAAGGCCTGGACTGCCAGTATGTCGAAGTCGATTCGCATAACCCCACCGGTTTCCAGCTCAAGTCTCGTGTAGACGATGGCAGCGACCCGCAGGTGGAGTACTTCCGCCGCGGTTCGGCGGCCAGCCACCTGAGCCGTTCTGCGCTCAATCCGCAACTGCTCAGCGCCCGGCACTTGCACGCCACCGGCATTCCACCTGCACTCTCGACGAGCTGCAATGAGCTGTCCTTTGAACTGATGAAGTCGATGCGCGCAGCAGGCAACAGCGTGTCGTTCGATCCGAACCTGCGCCCGTCGCTATGGTCCAGCGAACAACAGATGATTCGTGACATCAACGCCCTCGCTGCCCACGCCGACTGGGTACTGCCGGGCTTGAGTGAAGGCCGGTTACTGACAGGCTTCGACGATCCGTCCGATATCGCCGCCTTCTACCTCGACCAGGGTGCCGAAGCTGTGGTTATCAAACTGGGTGCCAAAGGCGCGTATTACCGCACCGCCCAGGTTGAGCAGTTTGTCCCGGCTGTACCGGTTACCAACGTGATCGACACCGTGGGTGCCGGTGATGGCTTTGCCGTCGGGGTGGTCAGTGCCTTGCTGGAAAACCTCGGCTTTGCCCAGGCCGTGCAGCGCGGCAACTGGATCGGCAGCCGCGCCGTACAGAGCCGGGGCGATATGGAAGGCCTGCCCACCCGCGCCGAACTGAACCACTACAACGCGCTGCCCGCGCCCCTTGAAACCCAATTACCTGCTTGACCTGTCACCTGCTGCGAAAAAACAAAAACAAGCTCAGGAGCACCCTCTATGCAATCGCTAAAACTCGCCGCCCGTCGTTGGTGGTACATCATGCCGATCGTGTTTATCACCTATAGCCTGGCGTACCTTGACCGTGCCAACTACGGCTTCGCGGCTGCCTCCGGGATGGCCGAAGACCTCAATATCACCCCCGGCCTGTCGTCGTTGCTGGGCGCGCTGTTCTTTCTCGGCTATTTCTTCTTCCAGGTACCGGGAGCGATCTACGCCCAGAGAAACAGCGTCAAAAAACTGATATTTGTCAGCCTGATCCTCTGGGGCAGCCTGGCCACCTTGACCGGGGTGGTGTCCAGCGCCTACTGGCTGATCGTGATCCGTTTCACCCTCGGGGTGGTTGAGGCCGCCGTGATGCCAGCCATGCTGGTGTATCTGTGCCACTGGTTCACCCGTGCAGAACGCTCGCGCGCCAATACCTTCCTGATCCTTGGCAACCCGGTAACCATGCTGTGGATGTCGGTGGTGTCGGGCTATCTGGTGCAGCATTACAGCTGGCGCTGGATGTTTATCGTCGAAGGCCTGCCTGCCGTGCTCTGGGCCTTTATCTGGTGGCGCCTGGCCGATGACCGGCCAAGCCAAGCCAAATGGCTGAGCAATCAGGAGAAGCAAGACCTGCAAAGCGCACTGGATGCCGAGCAAGTGGGCCTCAAGCCGGTGAAGAACTACGCTGCGGCGTTCCGTACCCCTGCCGTTATCCTGCTGGCCTTGCAGTTCTTCTGCTGGAGCATCGGCGTCTATGGCTTTGTGCTGTGGTTGCCGTCGATTCTCAAGCAAGGCGCGCAAATGGACATGATCGAAGCCGGCTGGCTGTCGGCCCTGCCGTATCTGGCGGCCGTGATTGCGATGCTGGTGGTGTCCTGGGGCTCGGACAAAATGCAAAAGCGCAAACGCTTTGTCTGGCCGCCACTGCTGATCGCCTCTATCGCGTTCTACGCCTCCTACATGCTGGGCGCCGAGCACTTCTGGTGGTCCTACGCACTGCTGGTGGTTGCCGGTGGCTGCATGTACGCACCGTATGGCCCGTTTTTCGCCATTATCCCGGAAATCCTGCCCTCCAACGTGGCCGGTGGTGCCATGGCGCTGATCAACAGCATGGGGGCGCTGGGTTCGTTTGCCGGTTCGTATCTGGTGGGTTACCTGAACAGCTCCACCGGCTCAACGGGCGCGTCCTTCCTGTTGATGAGCGGCGCACTGATGATTTCGGTACTGCTGACCCTGATGCTAAAACCCGCTGCCAAAGACCCTGCTGCGCCGCAACACAGCACTGCGCAACGTCTGGCCCACTCTTGAATTCAACGTCGGTGAATACCTTGAAAAAGAATGTCGTGCTCTACAAAGAACTGTCCCCGGAACTGATGCAGCGCCTGCAAGCCCAGGCCAATGTGACGCTGATCGAGAAGCTTGATGCTGCGGGCATGGACCAACTGCGTGCTGCCCTGCCCCAGGCCCAGGGTATTCTGGGCGCAAGCCTGAAGCTGGATGCGCAACTGCTGGACCTGGCGCCGAACCTTGAAGCGGTGGCCAGCGTGTCGGTGGGTGTCGACAACTACGACATCGACTATATGACCGAGCGCAAGATCCAGCTCACCAACACCCCCGACGTACTGACCGAAACCACCGCCGACACCGGTTTTGCTCTGGTTCTGGCCAGCGCCCGCCGGGTGGTGGAACTGGCCAATATGGTGCGCGACGGGAAATGGCAGAAAAACGTCGGCCCCGAGCATTTCGGCACCGACGTACATGGCAAGACCCTGGGCATCATCGGCATGGGTCGCATCGGCGAAGCCCTGGCCCAACGTGGGCATTTTGGCTTCGGCATGCCGGTGATCTACCACAGCAACTCGCCCAAGCCAGCCGTAGAAACGCGCTTCAACGCGCAGTACCGCAGCCTTGATCAACTGTTGCAAGAGGCTGACTTTATCTGCCTGACCCTGCCCCTGACCGCGCAAACCGAAGGTTTGATCGGTGCAGAGCAATTTGCCCTGATGCGCCGCGAGAGCATCTTTATCAATATCTCTCGCGGCAAGGTAGTGGACGAAGCGGCGCTGATCAACGCCCTGCAACAAGGCCAGATCCGCGCTGCCGGGCTGGATGTGTTCGAGCGCGAGCCGTTGGAACTGACCTCGCCCTTGCTGCAGCTGGATAACGTGGTGGCCACGCCGCATATCGGCTCGGCCACCTTCGAAACCCGTGAAGCCATGGCCCGTTGCGCCGTGGAAAACCTGCTGGCGGCATTGGCCGGTGAGCGCCCGGCCAATCTGGTCAACCCGCAAGCATTGCGCTAACGGTCACTTGCCGCTTTTGATATTGGTCCAGACGCGCGTGCGTACCCGGTCAATATTCAGCGGCATGGCCTCCAGGGCAAACAGCTTGTCCATCATTGCGGGGGTTGGATAGACCTTGGTGTCAGCCTTGATCTCAGGGCTGACCAAGGCATCCGCCTGCTCATTGCCATTGGCGTAATGCACGTAGTTGGTGATCCCGGCCATTACATCCGGGCGCAGCAGGTAGTTCATAAAGCTGTAAGCGGCTTTTTCGTCCGGCGCATCGGCAGGCATGGCAACCATGTCAAACCAGATGGCGGCACCTTCCTTGGGGATCGAGTAACCGATCTCGACGCCATTCTTGGCCTCTTTGGCCCGGGTTTCGGCCTGCAAAATATCGCCTGAGAAGCCTACTGCCACGCAAATATTGCCGTTGGCCAGGTCACTGGTGTACTTCGAGGAGTGAAAGTAGCTGATATAAGGTCGGACCTTGAGCAGCAGCTCTTCGGCTTTCTTGTAGTCCGCCGGGTTTTTGCTGTGATGGGGCAAGCCCAGATAGTTGAGCGCCGCCGGCAAGATTTCCGGGCCATTGTCCAGAATCGCTACCCCACAGGATTTCAGCTTCTGCATGTTTTCCGGCTTGAAGATCAGATCCCAGGAGTCCACCGGTGCGTCATCGCCCAGTACGGCTTTGACCTTGGCAATGTTGTAGCCAATCCCGGTGCTGCCCCACAGGTAAGGAAAACCATGCTCGTTGCCCGGATCGTTGACCTGCAGCGCCTTGAGCAGCACCGGGTTGAGATTCTTCCAGTTCGGCAGCTGGCTCTTATCGAGCTTTTTCAGCGCCTTGCCCTGAATCTGCCGCGCCATAAAGTGGTTAGACGGGAACACCACGTCATAACCGGATGAGCCGGTCATCAACTTGCCATCCAGCGTCTCGTTGCTGTCAAACACGTCATAGCTGAAGGCAATGCCGCTATCACGCTGAAAGTTCTTCATCGTGTCGGGGGCAATGTAGTCCGACCAGTTATAGACCTTCACGGTTTCGGCGGCCTGGCATAACGTACCGGCCAACATCAGGGGCAACAGGGTCATACGGAGCATGATTCGATTCCTTGCATGTTTTGCGCAGCTGTTTTTATAGGCAGGTTTCGGCGATCAAAGGATCAATACATACGTCTTGCGCACGGTTTCCTGGATATCCCAGATACCGGTGCTGTTGGCAGGCAACATCAGTGCATCGCCCGCTTCTATGGTCAGGGTTTCACCGTTGTCCGGGGTGAAGGTGCAGCGTCCTTGAATAAAGTGGCAGAACTCCTGCTCCATGATCTGCCGACGCCAGCGGCCCGGGGTGCATTCCCAGATGCCGGTTTCGACACCGTCGTTACGCTCCACGCAAGTCACCGAGGTCACCGCCACCGGCGTGCCAAGCGGAACGGCCACCGGGAAAGATTCCTGCAATGTCACCTGGGCGGTGTTTTTAAACTGGGTAATACTCATGGCGTGCTTCCTGTTAAACGCAAATGTCGGGTTACTTCATAAAACCTTCCATCACCCCGGCCAGGCGGCTGGCAAATTGCCGACGCCAAGGCGGACTGTTGGGATTGGCCAGGGTTTTGTCTTCGTACACAAAACTGCGAATGATCGCGTTGTAGCCCAACCAGCGGCACGGCTCTGGTTCCCAGGCTTTCAGTGCGCCAAGGCCGCCTTCGGTCAGAACCCAGGGCTGGCGGACTTCAAGGGTGTCGCGCTGCAGGATCAGGTCGGCCAGGGTACGCCCGCCCAGATGGCTGGCGCCCACGCCTTCGCCACCATAACCACCGGCCAGGGCGATACCTTGCTGGCGATCACACAGCATGTGCGGCTGGAAACGTCGCGACATGCCCAGATTGCCGCCCCATGCATGGCTGATTTCGACGTTTTTCAGTTGCGGAAATAGTTCGCTGAACAGATAGCGGCGCAGTTCGATTTCGTCAGTACTGAGGTCGAAGTTCTCACGCAGACGACCGCCAAACTGATAACCACCGCGGGCACCGAACACCAGGCGGTTGTCGGCCGTGCGCTGGCCGTAGGTGACTTGCCGGCTGCTTTCACTAAAGGCTTGCCCCTGGGACAGGCCAATTTCATCCCAGGTGGTTTGCGGCAATGGCTCTGTAGCCACGATCAGGCTCTGCACCGGCAATTGATAACGGCCCAAAGGCGCCAGGGTATTGGCATAGCCTTCAACGGCAGGCACCACCCAACGGCTGCGGATCTGTGCCTTGGCGGTGCGGGCAAAACCTGAACGCCATTCGGTCACCGGGCTTTGCTCGAAGATTTTTACCCCCATGCGCTCGACAGCATGGGCCAGCCCGCGAACCAGTTTGGCTGGGTGCAGGGTGGCGATATGCGGGGTGAAGATCCCGCCATAGGGCTTGGCGACGCGGATCTGTTGGGCCAGCTCGGTCGGGGTGAGCCAGCGGTAGTCGGACTCGTTCAGACCTTCGGCGTAGAGGCTGGCCAGATAGCTGCGCAAACTGGCTTCCTGCTCCGGGTAGCGCGCCGCGCAATACAAGGCACCACCTTTGCGGTAATCGCAGTCGATGCCTTCACGATCGATAACATTTTTCACTTCATCGGGAATGCCGTGCAGCAAGTCGAAGGATTCGCGGCGCTGCTCTACGGACAACCCTGCAAGCAGGCGGTCCTCGCCCAGCAAGTTGCCCATCAGCCAGCCACCGTTGCGCCCCGACGCACCAAAGCCTGCAGTTTGGGCCTCGACAATGGCGATATTCAGTTCTGGCGCATGACGCTTGAGGTAATACGCAGTCCATAGCCCGGTGTAACCGGCGCCGATAATAAGCACATCGATATCCAGATCGTGCTCAAGGGACGGCCGGGGCGCGAGTTCCTCCCCAAGCTGGTCCATCCATAAACTGATTGAGCGCCATGCTGGCATTGCCGACTCCACACCGATCCAAGAATGGCTCGATCCTAGTCGCTGGCATCAGGGCGCGTCTTGCGTGCGTGCCCGCAAAGAAATTTGTTTGGCGTAGGCCTTCGGCGATTGCCCGGTGTGCTGGCGAAAACAGCTGTAAAACGCCGAGATCGAGTTGAAGCCCGCCGAAAAGGCCATCTCATCGACTTTGACTGGCACCTCGGCAGCATCCATCGCCGCCAGTACATGGCGCAGCCGCGCCTGATTCACATAGCGGTAGAAGCTTTGTCCCAGCACCTGATTGAACAGATACGACAGCTGATTGCGCGTATAGCCACAGGCCTTGGCCACTTGCTGCAAGTCCAGCTCGGGGTCGAGCCAGGGCTGTTGGCGTTCGAAATAGGTTTGCAGGTCCTGAGCCATAAAACTCAGTTGCCTGGCGGATAGCCCCAGGCGGCTGACGGCAGGCCTGGTTGAGCCCTGGCTTGCCGGGTTGGCGGGCGCTTCGTGAACCAGTGAGGCGTATTCGTTAACCCGCCAGATCAAGCCGTCGCGCACGGTAATGGCTTCACTGGCACGGAATGACACCAACCCCTGGCTGCCGCGCAAGGTCATGCGGTATTGAATAAAGGCGGTATTACCATCCAGACGAATGCGATCGCCGTGCTCAAGGGCTTCATCCGGATCTCTGGGCATCGACGACTTTACATACTCGCGCAGCTCATCGAGGCCCATGACCCGATTCTGGAAGAAGTCGTTGTAGGTCACCTCGGGATGATACAGCGCCATCACCCCGTCCAGATCACGATGCTTCCAGCACAGGTGATAACGCATCACGGTTTCGCCGGTGGCGAGAGTGTTTTCGGGGCCATCGTCTGGGAGTGACATGGGAGGCTCGAAGGCAAAAAACACAGAGTGCCGAGTTTGCCCATGGTCTTCAATGCCTACATGCAGGAGATAAATCGCCTAAGTGCATGATTCACATCAAAGTCCGGGTAAACAACCGGCTGGTGGGGGAAAAAAGGCTTAGCCCAATCACTTTTGGATGCTAGGTTTGAACACGAAATAATCGCAAACACACGCGGTCAGAACCAACCGCCCGACACCTTGAGCTAAAGGAATTGCTCTATGTACCCAATGGACAACATCAACAAAGTCACCTTCCCCAACGCCTGCCAACTGATGCGCTGGCATTTTCACCCGATGGGCTTTGAGGCGACCATGGATGCGCCCAACAGCATGGTGGCCCGGTTGTTTGACCGTGCCAGTGGTGAAACCGTGATTGCCGTGGCCGGTATCCCCTGCTCGGCAGTCATGACCCCCGGCCAGGTGGGCCGCATCATTCAATCGGTAGAAGACGAACTCGAAAGCTTTGTGCCGCCGATGGCGTGGCAGGCGCAGGCTTGAGTTCTTTTGCCCCAGGCGCAAACCCTGTGGGCTTGCCTGCGATGCAGGCGCTGCGGCCTGTCTGGCGAACCGCAGTGATGCCATCGCGAGCAAGCCCGCTCCCACATAATGATCCCGGCAAAGTCCGAATTTTGTGAGCAGCGCAAACCCTGTGGACTTGCCTGCGATGCAGACGTTGCGGTCTGTCAGGCGAACCGCGGTGATGCCAGCGCGAGCAGGCTCGCTCCCACATAATGATCCCGGCAAGGTCCGAATTTTGTGAGCAGCGCAAAACCTGTGGGAGCTGGCTTGCCTGCGATGGCATCACCCGGTTTGCCTGACAGTCCTCGTCGCCTGCATCGCGAGCAAGCCCGCTCCCACAATGGCCCCACAAAGCCCTCACCGATAAAGGTTTTCTACCTTCAATCCCCCAGCGCTGTGCCTTCACGACGTGGATCGGCACCGGCAGACAAACCGTCTTTATCCCGCACAATAATCTGCGTGCCGCTGGTCATTTCGATCAGCGATACCTTGTGCCCACGGTCCTGCAACTGCTGCACCAGTGCAGGGCTGACCCGGCCGGTCTCCAGCTCGGTGTCCACATTGCGGCTGCCGAAATTGGGCAGACTGATTGCGTCCTGCGGGTTCAGCTTCCAGTCCAGCAGGCCAACCACAGACTTGTTGACGTATTCGATGATCTGAGAACCGCCCGGTGAACCAACGGTTGCAACCAGGTCGCCGCTTTTACGATCGAACACCAGGGTCGGCGCCATTGAAGAACGCGGGCGCTTGCCCGGCTCGATACGGTTGGCCACCGGTTTGCCGTTTTCCTCGGGTACAAACGAGAAATCGGTGAGCTGGTTGTTCAAAAGAAAGCCATGGGTCATCACGTGCGAACCAAACGCGGCTTCAACCGAGGTGGTCATGGATATGGCACCGCCCTGATCGTCGATGGCGACAATTTGCGAGGTGGAAATCCGCAGTGGCGATCGATCAGGGGCCAGGGCAAGGTTAATGCCCGCAGGAACCCCAGCCTCGGCACGGCCCATGCTCTTGTCGCCGATCAACGCAGCCCGGGTCTTGAAGTAGCCATTGTCGATCAGCCCTTTCACATTGACCGGTACAAAGTCGCTGTCCGCCAGGTACTGTGCCCTGTCAGCGTAAGCCAGGCGCTCTGCTTCGGCGATCAGGTGCACCGCAGAAGGCGAAGGCTCAAAGCCTGCCCCGGTGCTGCTCAGCACGGGGGGCATGGTGGCCAGATCGAGGGCTGGTGATTTGTTTTGCAGGGCCTCAAGAATCCCCAGGGTCTGGATGACGGCAACACCGCCCGAAGACGGCGGTGGCATGCCACAGACTTGCCACTGCTTGTAGTCACCACACACCGGCGAGCGCTCTTTCGCCCGGTAACTGCTGATATCAGCCAGTGACAGGGTGCCGGCACTCGGGTGGGAGCGAACCTTGTCGACCATCGCCTGTGCAACTGCCCCCTGATAAAACGCATCGGCACCGCGACTCGCAATGGCCTGCAGGGTGCGTGCAAGTTCCGGGTTTTTCAGTAAGGTGCCAACCGGCAAGGCTTGCCCTTGAGGGGTCAGAAAGTACTTGGCCATTTCCGGGGAGCCAGCAATAAACTTGTCGGCGGCTATTTGCGTATGCAAGCGTTGGGAGACAGGAAAACCTTCGCTGGCCAGTTTGATTGCTGGCTGGAACAGGTCACTCCAAGGCAGTTTGCCATGTTGCTGATGGGCCATTTCCAGCGCCCTGAGCACCCCGGGCACGCCGACCGAACGCCCACCTATCTGGGCGTCCGAGAAAGGTATCGGCTGGCCATCCGCCCCCATAAACATGGTCGGGGTGGCACCTGCCGGAGCGGTTTCACGACCATCGAAGGCCTGCACCCGCTTGCCGTCCCAATACATAATGAAAGCGCCACCGCCGATGCCGCTGGACTGTGGCTCGACCAGTGTCAGAACCGCTTGCATGGCGATCGCCGCATCAATGGCCGAGCCGCCTTTGCGCAGCATCTGCTGCCCGGCCTCAGTGGCCAGCGGGTTGGCCGCCGCAGCCATATGCCGGGCCGCATAGACCGGGGCCATATCGGTGCGCAAACCCGAGGCTATTTCGGGCGCAGGCGGCAACTCGGAGGTTTTCTCAAGCCCTGGCTGCACGGTGCTGCATCCGGCCGTCCACAGGGCCAGAGCTGACAAGGCGAAAACTCGGACGCTGCTATTTTTAGCAAACACAGAATCAATCAAAAGGAGTTCCTTCTACTAATTGTTGTTATTGAGCCGTAAATCTTCAAAAAACGCTTTGCCCTGGGGCACGCGGTCCGAGGCCTTGGGGATATTCGGCCCTTGGGCCTCCTGGCTTTCCACATACCAGTAGCAGTGCTTGACCGCCCGGGTGATACCGACATAAGCCAGTCGCAGGATTTCGTCTTTCTGTGCAGTGTCATACGGCTCGGGGTCACCCTCCTTGCCCAGGCCGGCCATGCGGTAAACCTGGTTTTTGTAAGGCGACGATGTCAGATGCTGACAATCCCCCAGCAGGAAAACAGCGTCCGCCTGCAGGCCCTTGGAGCTGTGATAGGTCAGTTGCTTGAGCCTGCGATCTTCTGGCGCCAACCTAGAATCAACATTAACTACTGACTGTATATCCTTTTCTATCAGCAACTTATCGCTGCTTTTTCGAAACAACATCAAGATACTGTCGCCTGCGTTGTAATGCTCGATCAACTGCGCGGCCAAAGCCTGATCATCGCGATGCAGTACATTGACCGGCACTGGCGTTTTGGGCTCACCGCTGGCCTTGGCCCGCTTGCCAGCAATGGACGGCGCAGCGCGCACGATATGCTCGGCGGCATCGATGATGTGTTGATGGCTGCGAAAGTTGTCGCTGAGCATCACCCGGGTGGTGGCAGGCGACGGGAACTCCTTGTTGAACTCCATAAAGTATTTGGGTGAACTGCCCCGCCAACCGTAGATCGATTGCCAGTCATCTCCCACGCAGAGCAACGACGAGCGCTGGGCCCCGCGACCGACATGCATCGCCGGGCCACGGCTGCGGATCTCGCGCAAGCTGGCGCGCAGCCAGGACACGATCTGCGGCGAGACATCCTGAAACTCATCGATCATCAAGTGCGACAGCGGCCGCAGTTGCTCATGGTTGAGCAGCTTGAAGTTCTGCGGGGTGTTCTCGCCAAACAGCGAGAACATGCGGTTATAGGTCATGACGGGCGGGGTCTGGGCCAGCAAGTGGTCTTCCAGCGCCCGCCAGAACAGGCTCAACGCCTCAAAAAAGAAGCGGTCCGGGTCATCCTTGGCAAAGCGCATTTCGCCCACTGCGGCGGCCACGTCCAGCCCCAGGTTTTCGATAAAACTGGCAGCGGCGACGAAACTGTCGAGCAAAGGCGCCGAGCCCAACTCGCCCTTGAGCCTGTAATCAAACCCCGGGCCTGCGCTGGCATCACCTGCCAAGGAGCTGACAATACGCTTGGCAGCATCGTAATTTTCAAGCCATATCAATGGCTTGTTGCAGAAAGCTTGAAACAGCGTGCGCTTGACTGCCCACTCGGCGCGCACACTGAGTTTAGCCCCGGGACGGCAGATTTGCGGGTTCTCGCGTGGATCGAAGCCCAGCACCACCCAGGCATCCAGCTCGGCAATATAACCGTGGCAATGGAACTTTGAACCGTTGATCTCGACCGTTTCGCGATTGGGCTCGATGCCCTTGATCGGCCAGGCCCCGGCGGCAAACCACAGATCTTCCAGGGTGTCGCAGAGTTCTTCGTCACGCCTGGCGGCCAACTCGGTAACGGCCATGCGCTTTTGCACATCGGGGTGGTCACGCTCCAGCTCCTTGAGCTGCAAGGCATGCAGGCGCAGCGGTGCCAGGGTCTGGCGGAAGCGCTCATCACGGGTATAGAGCCCGTGGTAACAGGCATTCAGTTGCTGGCGCTGGGCGTCGTTGATACGCAGGTCAAACGGGTTGCTGTCGGTATCGTCGTCGTTGAGCAGGCTGCGCGTACTCAGGGTCTCGAACGCCTGCAACTGGCTGTAGCCGGGCAAGCTGCGCACCATAGGCAAAATCCGCGAGTGAAAGGTGCGCACCACATCCCGGGCTTCCTTGAGTGACAGGGTACGACCCCACAAGGCGAAGACTTCCTGCAGCTTCTTGATAAAGTCCTTGCGTGACTCGCGGGTGAAGGTCACCACAGTCATCGAATCGAGTTCAAAGCCCAGGTAATGGGTCAGCAGCAGAATCCGCAACACCAGCGAGGTCGACTTGCCAGCGCCGGCCCCTGCAACCACCGAAGTAGACGGTGTATCGCTGAAGATCATCTTCCACTGTGCCGCGCTGGGCTGGGCATGTTCGGGCAGGATTGCGGCCACGTCAGCCTTGATCTGTTTTTTCAGCTCGGGGCCCAGCGGCAGGCGCCAGTCATCGAACAAGTCGTTGTCGATACCGGGAGCGCGTAGTTCCTGCGGGCGTGTATCGCTGATAAACAGGACCTGGCGACCCTCTTCCAGCCCCTCGGTGTGGCCTTCCTGATAGCCGTAATCCACCCCGGCGCTGTGCCCGCTGCGGAACCCGTCCGCCTGGCCCTGCAGCCAGGACGCCGCATGCTGTGCGCGCAAGCGACTCAAGCCATTGCCAAACAATCGTGCAGCCAGGCGCTTGAGCAATGGCAATTGAGTAATGGGAGCAAGTTCTTCAGGCAGTTCGGGATTGTGTTGCGGCACGCTGACTCCAGGGTGTGAGGCTGTCCGGGCGGAGCGGCTATGGTCGCCCCATTGCGCGCTGATTTCTAGCTAATTGCTTGGGCATCAGCTGTTTAGAGCCTGCTTTGAAGGTAAATGGCGATTTACTGGCCCGCAAATACATCTATTAAGTAGATTGGTTTGACGCATTTTTTCAGCTTTTTTTCGATATGTCGCTGATGGAGAATCATCCTATCGCCAACCGGGTAACCCTTGGCACCCTACTCAGGAGCAGCATCATGCTTGAACTCAGACCCTTCAATACATTGGGCGGCGCCAACCACGGCTGGCTGGACGCCCATCACCACTTTTCGTTTGCCGAATACCATGACCCGCAGCGCATGAACTGGGGCAACCTGCGGGTATGGAATGACGACGTGATCGCTCCCGGCACCGGTTTCCCGAAGCATCCGCACCGCGATATGGAAATCATCACCTATGTTCGTGAAGGCGCCATCAGCCACGAGGATAACCTGGGTAACAAGGGCCGTACCGAAGCGGGTGATGTTCAGGTCATGAGCGCGGGTACCGGGATTGCGCACAGCGAATACAATCTGGAGCCGACGCCGACCAAAATCTTCCAGATCTGGATCATTCCGAATCAGCAAGGTGATGCTCCGGCGTGGGGCGCCAAGCCCTTCCCCAAAGGTCAGCGTGAAGGTTTTGTGACCCTGGCCAGCGGCAAGGATGGCGACCATGAAAGCCTGCGCATCCGCGCTGATGCCCGGCTGGTGGCGGCCAATCTCAAGGCCGGGGAAACCGCCGAGTACCGCCTGGACAGCGGCCGTCGCGCCTATCTGGTGCCTGCCAGCGGGGTGATCGAGGTCAACGGCCTGCGAGCCGAGGCACGGGATGGTGTGGCTGTTGTCGATGAGAGCGTGCTGCGGGTTACGGCGATTGAAGACAGTGAGATTGTGCTGGTGGATGTGGCCTGAGCCAACCGGTCTTTTGCAGCTGAAGCAGCAGCATATGCAGCTGGGGGTGGCGCAGAGAATGGGTATGTACTCGGTGGTTCTAACTGGAATACCGAGTACATATCCAGCATTCGCGCCTAACTGGAATTAAGGTTTCGCCCTTACGGCGAGGCACTTTTGTCAAACAGCCACAAAAGTACCCAAAAAGGCCTTGCCCCATCGTACGGCCCTCGCTTCGCTCAGGTGTCCCTCACTCCGGCCCTGCTCCGTGGGCACGCCGTCACGGGCCATCCTTGGCCCATCACGGCTCTCCCGGCATCCATGCCGGTCGACCCACTACGCAGAACCTCCATTCGGCCTCCCGGAGGGCGGGGCAGATCAAAATCAAAACCCGCCGAGGCGGCCGACCGGCCGGCCTGTTTGGCGGGGGTGTGCTGTGTAATCTCCTGTAGCCGCTGACGAAGAACAAAAGCGGCGTGGGCTGTGAGAGACATTTGGCCTTTAATATCAGGTATTTCGTACGACGTTTCGCTTTCATTCCCGTGAAACATCCTAGAAAATTCCATTCGCTTGCGCCGCTTAAAATCAGGGAATAGTCTCGGCCCATCGCTGCAAAATCAGCGGTCGGGTTTAGTCGCCCTGTTTGTAATCCGGCGCAAGGCGCCACCTCCGCAAGGCGCTTTTTTTCGGCCTGCGTTTTATGGTGGCCGTGCGCAGGGCGCCCTTGTGGCGCGCCGGGTTCCGGATGCACCGGTCGACTAACCTGCGTACGGCTACCACCTACTCGTTTAGTCGCGACAGGTGTTAGCTCCCATTGTTTGTGTCCGGAGTTAAACCTTGAAAAAGATCACCCCCGATCCACCTGCTTTTCCCTTCGATGCTGCTGACAGTAACGACCCGTTGCTGGACCGTGTCGCCGCTGAGCGTGCGCTCAATTACTACCTGCAAGGCCATAAGCCTTTTCGCCCGTTGGGCACGGCCATGTTTGCCATCCCGGACAGCGTCAATTCAGAAGCGGCCCTGGCCCAGGCGTCAGACTTGTTGCGCTGTGCGGGTGCCTGCGCGAATGAGGCGGGGAATGGCTTGAGCGGGCCTGCGCGCGACTTGGTGTTGTCGGTCATGCACTTGGTGGAGCTGGCCAAGGGTTATGTCGACAAGTCGCTGGACACGCTGGTAACGCACTAAAGCAGCACGCGCCTGATTGGCGACAGGCGCGTCATTAGCTGTTTCTTGATTCAAGATGCCGCCAATACCTCGGCATTCACCTTGCGCCGCTGAATCAAATAGCCCAGCACCGCCAACGGCGCGGTAACCAGCATCACCTCCACGGTGATTTGCAGAGGCTCGCTGATATAAGTCGACACCAGCAGGCTGCCCAAAAAGCACAACCCAAGCTGCAAGGTATTCTGCAAACCTGCCGCCTTGCCGGAATTTTCCGAAAACGGCAGCAGTGCATTCGCCACCACAATCGGATAACTCGCACCGTTAACCAGCGCCATCAGGCAAAACGGAATCAGCAACGTAATCAGCATCGGCTCGGTTTGTGTAGCGACCAGATACAACCCGACCATGCTCGCGCAGTAAGCCACCAGCAACCAGGGCAACAACGCCCGGCCACTGATCCGTTGCAGCGCGCTGCGACAGCTGTAGCCACCGACCAAAAACGCCAGTGTCGGCAATGCGTAGCTCAAGCCAATATCGCTTGGGCTGTAACCCATATCGCCCAGAATAAAGGGCGAAGCCGTCAACCAGGCGAAGAAACTGGCCGAACATGCGGCGAAGATCATCACGTTGCCACTGAATTTTGCCGTGCACAGCAGTTGCCAGTAGCTGACCCCGGGTTTAACGGTCTTGGCCGCTACACGCGGGGGTTCCTTGAGCAGCAGCGTAGGCACGATCAACAGTACCGCCAGGCCCAGCAACACGGCAAAAATCGCCTGCCACCCCAGGTGACTCAGCACCACAGCACCCAGCAACGGGGCCAGCGCCGGTGACAGCCCCATCAGCGGCATGATCCCGGCAAACACGCGGTTGGCCTTGTCGGCCGGGTAGCGATCGATCACCAGCGCCTGCCACGTAACAGCCGCCGCGCAGATACCGATGGCCTGGACAAAGCGCAAGCTCAACAGCAGTACGGTGCTATCGACCCAGAACATCCCCGCACAACCCAGGGCAAACAGCGACAGCCCCGCCAGTAACACCGGCTTGCGCCCCAGGCGGTCCGACAGCGGCCCCCAGAGCAACTGGCCCAGGGCGAAGCCGGCCAGGAAGATGCTCAGGCTGGCACCCACGGCACCGGCCGAAAGCCCCAGTTCACTGCGCAATGTGCCGAATGCCGGCAGGTACATATCCATCGCCAGATAGCCGAGCATGCTCAGCCCGGCGAGATAACAGGTAAAACCAAAAGAGTTTTTCATGTGCACCCAAAAACTTGCCATCAAACAATTTGTTGACTGACGCGCATTATCCAGCTGAGGATTTGCTTGTGAAGCGATAATAATTGCCAACTGGCATCGAATTTTTTGAAGGCAAGCCCATGTGGTCTGAATACTCCCTGGATGTAATTGATGCAGTCGCCCGCCACGGCAGTTTCAGTGGTGCCGCCCAGGAACTGCACCGCGTACCCTCGGCCGTCAGCTATACCGTGCGCCAACTGGAGCAGTGGCTGGCAGTACCGCTGTTCGTACGCCGTCACCGGGATGTGGAACTGACGCCCGCCGGGCAGATGTTTGTCAAAGAAGCCCGCGATGTGATGAAAAAAATGCTCGGCACCCGCCGCCTCTGTCAGCAGGTGGCCAATGGCTGGAGCGGCCAGTTGCGCGTGGCCGTGGACTCGATCATCAAAAAGCCGCGCTGCCAGCAAATGGTCATCGACTTTTACCGGCATTTCCCCGATGTGGAGCTGATTGTTCAGTACGAGGTGTACAACGGTGTATGGGATGCACTGGTCGACGGACGCACCGATCTGGTTATCGGCGCTACTCGTGCGGTACCGGTGGCCGGCAGCTTTGCCTTTCGCGATATGGGTTTTCTGCACTGGTTGTGCGTGGCCAGCCCGCAGCATCCTCTGGCAGCCATTGGCGGGTTGCTCGGTGATGAGCATCTGCGCCCCTACCCCGCGCTGTGTATGGATGACACCTCGCGCAGCCTGCCCAAAAGGGACACCTGGACCCTGGATAACCAGCGCCGCATGATGGTGCCCGACTGGGCGTCCGGGCTGGCCTGTTTGAGCGACGGCCTGTGTGTCGGCATGGTGCCCGCCCATCTGGCCCAGCCGTTGATCGACCAGGGCCAACTGCTGGCGCTAAACCTGCAGCGACCCTTCCCGGCCAGCCCTTCGTGCATTGCCTGGGCGCAGAAAAATCATTCCCCGGCCATGAGCTGGCTATTGGAGTACCTGGGCGACACGCCAACCCTGAGCCAGGAATGGCTCAATGAGCATCAAACAGAATCGGATACAACGACAGCACCAGCAGAATCGCCATGGTCAGGTTGAATGCCAGCAGCCACTTGGGCTTGGTCAGCACACTGCGCAACGCACTGCCGCAACCTGCCCACACGCATACGCTGGGCAAGTTGATGATGGCGAAGACCAGGGCAATGATAAAAACGTTGGCGATATAACCCTGAGACGGCGTGTAAGTGGTGATTGCACCAATGGCCATCACCCATGCCTTGGGGTTGACCCATTGAAACGCCGCTGCGCCCCAAAAACCCAAAGGCTTGCCCTGGGCCGCATCCGACTCGGAAACCGGCCCGGAGGTGGCAACCTTCCAGGCCAGATACAGCAAGTACGCCGCCCCCAGATATCGCAGCACGGTATAGGCCATGGGCACGGCCTTGAATACACCCCCCAGCCCCAATCCAACCGCCAGTACCAGGAACATAAAGCCAAAGCTGATACCCAGAGCATGGGGGATGGTGCGCCTGAAGCCGAAATTGACTCCCGATGCCAGCAGCATGGTGTTATTGGGGCCGGGGGTGATGGATGAAACAAACGCAAAGAGCGCGAAGGCAGAGATCAGTTCAAGGGAGAACGGCATAAGGTTATCCGGCAGTCAGAGAGCAGTAGCTCCACCCTATCGGATTACCGTGCCGGCATTACGCTACAGATGGGCACTATTTTCACCACACACATTGGCGCGGGTTTGCGTTTTGACGACAAGGTTTTCACGGCACGTTCACATCATTGCGCCTAGATTGGACTCACTCCTTTAGTGAATCCCATTTAGGCCCGCTCCCCCAAGCGGGCCTTTTTTTGACCGCTATTCAGTCATCCAGGGCCTGAACCGCTTTTGCCGGTTTGCCTGGCTTGGCCGATTTGCCGGCAGCTGCGCCCTTGGCCGCTGCCTCCACAGCAACCGGTGCCTGGGTTTGCTTTTCGGCCGCGGGCAAAGCGTCAACGGTTTTAAACAGCTCGGCCAAGTCAACATCACCGACTGTCTCGACTTTCTTTTCACCATCCTTGCCGATCAGGATCACTTTGGCCTTGTCGATAATCATCCCCGGCTTGAGCCCGCGAATCAGCGACATCGTGCTCTGGGGTTCCAGGTCCTTGCCATCACGTTTGCCGGTAATACCGACAATCGTATAGAGCACCATATTGCGCTGTTCAAAAGCCTGCTTGTTGGCTGGATCCTCAAGCGCTTTCTTGAGATTGAGCAGCGTTGGGTCGGCGTCTGCACGGGCGACGATAACCAGCGGGCGAAACTTGCCGCGATCCTGTTCAAGTGGGTTGGGAACTTCGACGGCCTGCACTGTGCCAGTAACCAGCACAGTGGCAAGGATCAATAAACGGATAAACATCCAGATCTCCTTTTATTATCGGACCGGCTTCGCGAGCGAGTCGCCAATGCCTTGAAACCCTTGGCGTTGAGCCTGTATTTCAAAGCGTAGGCCAAGGGATCAGTCGCGCAACCGGGTTCCCGGACTTTGCCTTTCATGTTTATTTTTTGCAACTGCATCCAAATCCTTCGTCTGTGGGTAGTACCCGTAACAGCAGCGCGCTGTTATCCCATCAGGAGAAAGCAACATGAACGCAAAACGCTTGATCAGCCATGCCAGCCTGACACTTGCCGCCGCGATGCTGATGGCAGCCCCGGGCGCCTGGGCGCAGTCGAATTTGCCCGAAAACATTAGAGTTCCCGATGGCCACAAGATGGCGATGACGACAGTTGGTGTAGGCGAAATCACTTATGAATGCAAAGAAAAAGCCAATGCACCAGGGGAAATGGAGTGGTTTTTTGTAGGTCCAAAAGCCCAACTCAACGACACAAATGGTAAACAAGTAGGTACCTACTTTGGCCCACCTGCGACCTGGCAAGCCCTGGACGGTTCCAAAGTCACCGGCACCCAACTCGCCGTGGCTCCGGCCGGGGCTGGCAACCTGCCCTATCAATTGGTCAAGGCAAACCCGGCAGAGGGTAAAGGTGCCATGAACGGGGTCAGTTACATTCAGCGTGTGGCACTCAAGGGTGGTGTGGCACCTGCCAGCGACTGCACTGCCACCAACAAGGGCCAGCGCCAAGTAGTACCGTACCAGGCCGATTATATTTTCTGGGCCAGCCGCTAATGCGCTGCATCGTCTACGCTGCTTCGATGGAGCCCGGGCAATGACCGGAGATGTCCCATCTGCAACGGCGGAACACAGTGACGCTACCTGAGCCAATATTTGACTATGAAGCCTGCCTGCTTGCCTGCGCCCGCGGCGAGCAGCAGGCGCTGGTGGCCCTGTATGCGCAGGAAAGCGCACGCTTGCTCGGCGTCGCCAAACGCATTGCCCGCGACAACGCACTGGCCGAAGATATCGTGCATGACGCCTTTATCAAGATCTGGCTACGCGCCGCCAGCTTCGACCCTCAGCGCGGCTCTGCACGGGGCTGGATTTTCAGCCTGACCCGGCATCTGGCGCTGAACTTTATGCGCGACAGTCGCCTGGAAATTCAAGTCAGCGAAGACAGCGAGCAGGCATTGCAGCCGCTGGCCTCACTCGATGGTCGCCACCAGGCGCAAGATGCACTGGAATGGCGAAATGGCTCCGAGCGCATTTATGGCTGCCTTGAGCAACTCGACACGGCACGGCGATCCTGCATTGTGCATGCCTATGTTGACGGCTATACCCACGCCGAAATCGCCAGAAAACTAGATACCCCCCTGGGCACCGTAAAAGCCTGGATCAAACGCAGCCTGAGCGCCTTGCGCGAGTGCATGGGATGACTTTCAAACCTGACGACAACGGCCCGGACGATCTTGATGCAGTGGCGGGCGAATACGTGCTGGGCACTCTTGATGCGCAACAGCGACGCGAGCTTGAGCAACGCCTGCCCCGAGAACCCGACCTGCAGGCGGCGGTCGATCGCTGGGAAGCGCGACTGCTGCCCCTTAATGACCTTGCCCCAACACAAGCACCTTCTGCGCGACTGTGGCCGAGAATCGAGCGCAGCCTGAACGCATTGAGTACCCCTGCCCCGCAGCCTCAAGCCAGCACCTCCTGGTGGAACCTGTTGCCGTTGTGGCGTGGCCTGACCGCAGCAGGCCTGGCGGCAACACTGGCCCTGGGTTCTGTACTGTTGACTGCGACGCCAGCCATAGCGCCACCCGCCTACGTGGTGGTACTGGTAGCCCCACAAAATCAGGCGCCTGGCTGGGTTATCCAGGCCAGCAGCCGCGAGCAGATCCAGCTGATTCCACTGGGCATCGCGCAAGTGCCGAGCGACAAGGCCCTGGAGTTCTGGACCAAGGGCGATGACTGGGCCGGGCCAGTGTCATTGGGGCTGGTCAAGCCGGGGCAAGTGCTGTCGCTGCCACTGGATCGCCTGCCACCACTTGAGTCGAATCAACTCTTTGAGCTGACCCTGGAAGGCCCCAACGGCTCGGCAACTGGCAAACCGACAGGACCGATCCAGTTTATCGGCCGCGCCGTCAAAGTGATTTGACGGTTTTGCTCTTGGCCCTGTAATGACGGGCTACTGCCACGACCAGCATCAATGCAACCACCCCCAGGGCGATCGGCAAACGATACGGTTTAAGGTCGCCCAGCACGCCTTCCAGAAACTCCCCGGCCCAAAACCCGCCACTGGCAAACAGCGTTGCCCAAACAACTGCGCCCAGGGCATTGATACAGAGAAACTTCAGCGGTGAAACCTTGCTGGCACCGATCACCATAGGCCCGATCAATCGCATGCCGTACAAGAACCGCACCGAGAAAATCGACACCGTCGGATGTTGATTAATAAGCTGCGTCACTCGATCGATGGCGGCCTGCTGCCTGTGCAGGCGGGGCAACAGGCGAGCACCAAAATAACGCCCCAGCCAAAACAGCAACTGATCACCCAGCATCCCCGCCAGGCTGGCATAGCCAATCACCGGCAACAGCTTGAGCACATGTTGGTGCGCCGCCATCCCCCCCAGAATCAGGATGGTTTCACCTTCGAGCAAACAGCCGATAAAAATGGCCAGATAACCATAGGTTGCCAAAAGGTAATTGAAATCGATGTGTTCAAACATGCGCGATCCATAGCTCCATTCAATTCAGGTTGTACAACGCAGTGACTCAGTGCCGGTGGCGATGATGGATATCCGGGAAATGCGGGTGGTTATGGCTGATCACCGCATGCTGATGCGCATGGCTATGAGCCTTGCCCGCTGGCACATCCTCATCATGTTCATGCTGGTGATGTTCATCGTGGGTATGACGATGGACGTGCTCCAGCGGCTGATGCAAATGCTCATGCTCATGGCGCTCGGTAAGGTGCAGCCAGACCCCGAAAAGCATAAAGGCCGCTGCCAGCCAGAACAGCAACGATACCGACTCGCCCAGCACCACGATGGCAATCGCCGCGCCCAGAAAAGGTGCGGTCGAAAAGTACGCCCCGGTGCGCGCAGCACCCAGGCCGCGCAACGCCAGCACAAAAAGTACCAGGCTCACGCCGTAGCCTAAAAAGCCGATCAACAGGGTCGGGCTCAGCACCCCAAGTGCCGGGACCCTCGCCCCCAACGCCAGTGCAATCGCGCAGTTCACCAGCCCCGCGAACAGACCTTTGGCGCCTGCGATATACAGCGCATCAGAAGCGGACACCTTACGGGTCAGATTGTTGTCGACAGCCCAACAAAAACAGGCAAACGCCACCGCCAACGGCCCCAGCCAGGACAGCGACACCTGCGCTGGTGCTGCTGAAGGCCAGGACAACACAACCCCGCCAGCAATAATTGCCAGCATCCCCAGCACAATCCGCCGGTCTGCGTTTTCCTTGAACACCACCCACGCCAGCAGCGCAGTCAGTACGGGTTCGAGATTCAACATCAGCGAAGCGGTTGCGCCACTGGTGAGGGTTAAACCGTACATCAAGGCCACCGGCCCCAGGATCCCGCCAAACACAATGGCGCCGAGCAGCCAGGGCCACTCACTTGCACTCAGGCCCGAGCGCTTCCAGCCGCGATCGCGAAAACAACGCACCAGCAACAGCCCTACACCGCTGCCCAGATACAACAACCCGGCCAGCATCACCGGCGAGACTTCAGTGCCCAGCATCTTGGCCAATGGCGTGCTGGCCCCGAATAGCGCGGCGGCGGCCAAAGCGTAAATCACACTCGTATTCATCACACCCACTCATGTCTCAGCTGTGCAAGCAGCCTAGCCTACGCCGGAATACGCGCCGCAGCAGCGCTGAAAATGCCCCTGCATAAAGCGGCCAGAAACCCGGGCGGCTACATATATCTATGATTTCTCGACGGTTTTACACAGCCAGCAGGTAAAAAAATGTACCAAAATGGACGTTATCGAACTTGCCTCAGAGGCGCAGGCTCTATATATTCGTCCACCTGTCACGCAGGCACTTGAGTACTTTGCTCCTGAAAGCACCTTCCTTCGTGACCCGCTTTACAGCGCTACCGCCCGAATGGCGAAATTGGTAGACGCATGGGACTTAAAATCCCCCGTTCGTAAGGACGTGCCGGTTCGATTCCGGCTTCGGGCACCAAACAAATCAAGGGCTTGCATGAGATTCTTCGTGCAGGCCCTTAGTTTTTTGCACCGCAAAAATTCAGACCGCTCCGCAATTCTGTTTTAACCCCTGCCCTGGCGTCCTGCCAACGCACCGAAAATTCAAGACACCCAACCGCAGACTAACAATGTCACTGAAAAAGTCACTACAGCCGTTGCAGACGCGTTCCTGTTCGACTCGGGGCAAATTCCGGTGATGCTGCTGACCGTTGGTTACCTTGGCACTGCAAACTGGCCACAAAAACCTTGCAAAGCTGTTCAAGACGTCTTGGCTTTTGTTTGATCTCTATAGCGCGTTTCGTAAAGACTGAGAGCCTGCTCCGCTCCCCCCTATACCAAAATATTTATCAAGTTTCTGAAACAGAAGCGAATCAGGCAAAAACCCAAGCCATTGTTTTCAACCATCAGTTATCTGCACGGGTATGCAAAACATTCCCCCACACACAATCAGAGTCTTGTTTTAACAAAAACTTATTAAGGGCATTCACTATAAATTGAATACCAAGATAGCCAGAAGTCAACCAACACCAACCCTCCCCTTGTTATTTTTCCCCAGGATGAGCGTTTTACCGCAGTAATCACGAAAAATCTCAGTTTGCACTTGAGCAAACCGGCTCCATCTACAATGGTTAAGACACAATATTTACCGTGGGAATTTGAATATGAACCAGAAAATATTGACCACAGGCCATTTCGTTTTATTGTTCAATTTGATCGGGACATGTTACGCCGCCCCCCCACTGGTGTCAGGCGTTATTCACTTTAGCGGTAGTATTGTCGAGGCGACTTGCACGCATTCAAGGCAATTGAACATTGTAAAACTGTCTAATTGCCCACAAGTCGTTTCTGACCGGGATGTTTATGGTCAGGTCGTCGCAACAGTTCAAGGCGTCGGCGCCAGCAATCATCAGCAAGCCAGCCTGAAGCGGGTCGATGCCAACCCGTTAGCGGCGAAAAAGCCCGAGCAAAGTTATGCCTTGGTTACCCCATCAGGCCATCCTATAGCGTCTGGCTCTTACGTTATTACAATAACGAATAGATAGACTCGACTATCAATAAAAGCGCCCTTCTAACTACAAATAGTTTCGTTGCTGGCCCCGCCAAAGACGGGATTTCGACAAGATGGCCCCTGCACGAACCCTCGGCGATCATAAAACCCGGCTTCAACGACACCGATACTGCGCTCCATGGCCTTAACACGCAGGACAATGTGATCAATATACTGAACTTCGAAAACCGACATTCAATCGTCTCCTGGGGCAGAAGGCGCACCTGCGCTTGCAAGTGCTTCACCGATCGGCAATCAACAAGGAGCAACGCTACGCTCTGGTACTCCCTCGGGGCATACTATAGCGTCAGGTTATAATGCTCTTAGCACAACTAACCCAACGCCTCGAAAACAAAGCAAAACCATCTATTGTCTTGTAATGTTTTTTATTCAGCTCATATGAATATTCAGTGATTGCTGCTTGAGCAGTACAAGAATAATGAATCGCACAGGTCACGCAGCCAGGGACGCTTGCCCTATCAAGTCCTGAGAAAAATTTTCAATCAACCACAAACAGATCAAGCCGCTGCACAGCCATGCCTTCCCAGGCGATCCTCCAAACGACCTCCCCCCCCCCGCCCCCCACCTTGATGCCCTGCGTCGACCATTCGCGCGCGCCATACCAAGATCACCCAGTGGGGCGGGCATTTGACGGCCGTCGCGCACAAGTGATACCTTTTTATCCAGCAAAAATATATTTGCGTATCGAATAATAACAATCAGAGGATTCCATGAGATCTCTCCTGTCGCCCCGCCTTGCCATGCCGCTGTGTGCCGTCCTTGTTCTGGGGGCTCCCCTTGTTCCCGCTCAGGCTGGCGATGTCACGATCAAGCGTGATGAGTACGGTACGGCTCACGTCTACGCCAATGAGGTGTATGGCGTGTTCTACGGCTATGGCTATGCCATCGCGCAAGATCGCCTGTATCAGCTGGAAATGTCCCGGCGCAGCACCCAGGGCCAGGTGGCGCAGGCCCTAGGCAAGGATTACGTAAGCTTCGATATCGGCATTCGCAAAAACTACTCGCCGCAAAACATCAAGGCTCAGCTGGCTAAGTTGCCCAAGGCTGACAGGGATATTCTCGAAGGCTATGCCCAGGGCATCAATAAATGGCTGGATGAGATCGACCGTAGTCCGGGTACGCTGATGCCCAAACAGTTTATCGACAATGGTTTCAGCCCACAGCGCTGGACCTCTTTCGACGTGGCGATGGTGTTTATTGGCTCAATGATCAATCGCTTCGGCGACTATAACTCCGAGCTGCAAAACCAGCAGTTGCTGGAAGGGTTGATCAAGCTGAACGGGCAGGCAAATGGCAAAGCCATCTTCGACAAGCTGCTGGCCGTCGATAACCCGGACGCCCCCACCACGATTCCCAAGGGCGAGTGGCAACCGTCTCTGCGCGATGGGGCCTATGTACCGGCGAAAACCCCGGTTGCCGCGCAGCAACCGCTCAAACCGTTGCAATTACTCGCGCTCAACGAGCCGCCTGCGCCCTGGGGAGCCCCCAGGGAGCGGGCCTTCAGCAATATCATCGTGCTCGGCGGGCAAAAGTCCAGGGATGCCAGGGCGATCCTTATCAATGGCCCGCAGTTCGGCTTCTTCCAGCCCGCCTACACCTACTCGATCGGCTTGCACGGTGCCGGTTATGACGCCGTAGGCAATAGCCCGTTCGGCTACCCGATGGTCGAGTTCGGCTATAACAAGGACATTACCTGGGGCAGTACCTGGGGCGCAGGCGACAACGTCGACCTGTATCGCCTCGAACTGAATCCGAAAAACCCTGAACAATATCTCTACCAAGGGCGCTATCGCCCCTTTGAGAAACGCGTCGAAAGCGTCGATATCAAGGGTGAAAAAAGCCAGCAGATCACGGTATACCGCAGCGTTCAGGGCGCCGTTGTCGAGTACCAGCCAGAAGCTGGCGTTGCTTATGCCAAACGTCGCGGCTGGGAAGGCGAGGAAGTCGCGACCCTGATGAGCTGGAACAAGGTCAGCAAAGCGAAAAACCACGAGCAATGGGGCAATCAGGTCCAGCATTCGGCCATCAACGTCAATTGGTACTACGCCGACAATCAGGGCAATATCGGCTACGCCCTCGGCGGGCGCTATCCGGTGCGTGTGCAAGGTCACGACAGCCGTTTGCCGGTGTCGGGCAACGGTGACTTCGAGTGGCAGGGCTTTATGCCGTTTGCCACCAACCCGCAAGTCTACAACCCGAAAACGGGTTACATCGCCAACTGGAACAACCGCCCTGCCGAAGGTTTTCCAAGCCCGGATCAATGGTGGTATTCCTGGAACAACGCTGACCGTATCCAGACGCTGTTCACCCGTCTCGACAGCCGCCCCGCCTTCACCCCTGACCAGGCCTGGAACCTGATGATGGAGGCCGGTTTTGAAGACCCGAATGCACGGTTCTTTGTACCGCGCCTGGTCAAGGCCGCCGGGCAAAGCGACCAGCCAAAAGTGCGGGAAGCGGCTGCCATCCTTGCCAAATGGGATTACCAGGAACTCGATAGCGACGCTGACGGGCGCTATGACTCGGCCGCCACCCCCATTTTCCGCGCCTGGCTCAAGCATATGCTGACGCTGTCGCTGGGTGACGTGTTGCCCAAGGAGCAAGCTGATCTGTTTCTCGCCAGCGGGCACTTCAAACCGGGCAGCAGCACGCCAGGCAGCCAGAATATCAACGTCGGCACCAAGGTCATGCATCAGGCGATGATCGCCACCGCCGCCGAGAAAGCCAACGGTTTCGACCTGTTCCAGGGCAAGGATGTCGATGCCCTGATGCTCAAGGCCTTGCAGCTGAGTATCGATGAACTGAGTGCGGAGCAAGGGCCGCAGGTTGCCAGTTGGCGCACCGGGATTGCCCACACCACTTACGCCGCGAAGAACTTCCTGGGTATCCCCCAGGCGGGTGAAAAGGAACAAATGAGCAACCGCCTGGCGATGAACCGCGGCACTGAAAACAACCTCACCGTGTTTACCGGCGATGGCGTGCAAGGTTTTGAAGTCGTCGCACCCGGGCAATCAGGCTTTATAGCACCAGACGGTAGCCGCTCCAGACACTTCGACGACCAATTGGCCCTCTACGGTGACCTGAAAAACAAACGCACCTGGCTGACAGCCGAAGATATCGAAGCCCATACAGTCGACAGACAAACCCTTAGCTACTAAGCGCAAAGCTGTTCACTCAAGTGTGGGAGCGGGCTTGCTCCCACACTTGAGTTGTACTGGTAGTAAGCAAGCAACGTCGACCCCCTCCTGATTGATCACTATCGCCTTGCCCCATGCGCAAGGCGTGGGTGCGCCTCACAAAAACAATAAAAACAAAGGAAGCAAGTCATGCATAGCGTTCGTTCGACCCCAGTGGCCGCAGGGCTTTGTGCTGTATTTTTTTTGATTCCGCCCCCGGCTGTGGCCACAGAAGCGGGTTTTATCGAGGACAGCTCCCTGACCCTCAACACCCGCCAGTGGTACTCACACGAAATCGGCCGCAAGGGCACCTACTATCAGGCTCATACATCCGACGGACTACGCGCTGTCCGTGACCGCACCGCGTGGGTTCAGGGCTTCAAGCTGGACTATATTTCCGGTTTGACTCAGGGCACGGTCGGTTTTGGCCTTGATCTGTCCCTGTATTGCGCCGTTGCACTTGAACGCAGCAAACTGGCCACCGCTGGCGGGAGCAATCGCCTGCTGGTCAACAAGGATGGTGATGTGGTGGATGACTGGAGCAAGGTCGGTATTGCAGCGCTCAAATTCAAAATCTCTGACACATTGCTCAAGGTTGGCAGACAGCAGGTCAAAACACCGGTCATGGGCTATTCCGATACAAGAACACTACCTGCTTCATTCGATGGCGTGTCACTTGAAAGTCATGATATTCAAGGCCTGGTCATCAAGTCCGGTTACTTCGACAAGGCCACACCCCGCACGGGTGCCGGCAGCCAGGACCTGACTCCCAGTTTCGGATCGCGCCGGGTTGTCAGTGACTGGGTGGCTTACACCGGTGCCGATTACCTGGCCACCAGCGGCTGGCGCGCCAGTGCCTATGCCTCCCGCTTCGAAGATATCTGGGATCGCGAATATGTCGGGCTGGGGCAGCAATACCGTTGGGACGAGGTCAGCGCGGACCTGCAGTTCGACTTCTACAACACCCGGTCGAGCGGGCGCGAAGTGGCCGGTAAAATCGACCAGCAAGCCTATGGCCTGAGTTTTTCGCCGAAATACAAAAACCATACCCTGAAGTTTGGCTTGCAGCAGATCAAGGGCGATGAGTATTTCGATTATGTCGGCGAAACCAATGCGATCAACCTGCCCAACACCCAGCTGTCGTTCTACAACGGACCGAACGAACGCTCATTCCAGATCAACTACACCAACGATTTCACCGCCTATGGCGTGCCGGGGTTCAAGACTCTGCTCTGGTATGTCAAAGGCTGGGGCATCGATGGCACTCACTATGACGGCGGCAGTAATGGCATCTATTCGTCCGTACTCAAGCAGAGTGACGAAAGCCACTATGAGGTCGGGGCTTACGCCAGCTATGTCATACAGTCCGGTGATTGGAAGGGGGCCAGTGTGTTCAGTGGCTATGCCTGGCATCGTGCCAGCGAGTATCAGGCGGAAGGCAACATTGAAGAGTTCCGGCTGATTATCAACGTGCCCTTCAAGATACTGTAAACCCGTGGGGCGTCACTGAAGAACCCGTGTGAGGTAAAGCCCCACACGGGTATGACGGGTTACTTGAGCCCGCCAAAGCGTCGATAAAAGCTTTCGCCAACGTCCGGCAACGGCCCGTCGGCGGTTTCCAGTGCGCTATTGAGCCATTCCTCGGCCTTGGCGTAGATCAATCGATAAATATTGCGGCACAACTGGCGTGCAGCGCGGCCTTCCCAGTCGCCGGGCAATAGCTCGTCCGGTAATTGCGGGTCACGCAACAGCAGTTTGCGGTATTCATGAATCAGCAGGGTTCGCGCCAGAAAGCACTCGCACGGTTGCAGGTGTTCCTGCTCACGCAGCGCTTGCCAGAGCGGCCGAAACAGCTGGATAAACTCGCTGTAATGGGTCGCCAGTTCTTCAATATTCCAGCTCTCGCGCACCTGCAGGCGCAGGGCCTTGGAGCTCAGGACATCCTGGGCAGTGGTTTCAAAGACAATGGTTTCTTCCAGAACGCCAAGGTCGAGCAGCGTCGCATTAACATCGGACCGGTCGCTGCGCGGGCAAGCCAGCACGACAGGCGAGATGGCACCAAAACCCTGCCACTCCAGCTCTTCGCGCACTTGCTTACGCTTGTCCTGGGTCAACTGCGTCAGCATGACCAGGCACCATGACCCGTCCCACGCGGGCACGTTGGAGCTGTAAACCCGTTTGAACGCCTTGTCGAAACGCCGCCGTCCAGCCCCGGTCAGGCTGTAGTAACTGCGCCGGCCGACTTTCTCGGCACTCAACCAGCCCTCTTTGGTCAGGCGAAAGATCGACGTGCGGATCAGCCGCTCATTGATGCCAACAGGCTCGAGCAACTGGATCAGGCTGCCCAGCCAGACTGTGCCGCCGTGGGGCTCGATCGCATCGCCATACAGGGTAATGATCAGCGAGCTGGCGCGGATCGGCGTCTGCTCCTGAAAGCGCGTGACCAGTGAGTTCAACGGTGCAAGGGACGTCATGGGCGTACCGGGTTGAAAAAAGAAAAGGAATATACCGAATGTGCCCGTGTGGGGGCGAGCCTGGTGTTCACCGGGCAGTGCCCTTGGGCCGCAAACCGCTATCGCTGATGCGTGGGCGATCGACTTCGACTTCGCTGAGCGGCTCGCACAGTTGCATTTGCTCAAGGCAACGCTGGGCCAATTGCTGATACTCGCGGGTACCTGCCTGCTTCCACGCCACCTCTTCATCGCTGAGGTCGCGCTTGACGCTGGCCGGGGCCCCCATCACCAGGGACTGCTGCGGACACTCGAAACCTGCCTTGACGAAAGCCGCCGCCGAAACAAATGAGCGCGCGCCAATCTGCGCACGGTCCATGACCACGGCATTCATGCCGACCAGCGCATCGGCACCGATGCGGCAGCCATGCAATACGGCGCCATGGCCGATATGGCCGTTACGCTCAACCACGGTGTCGCTGTCGGGGAAGCCGTGCATCACGCAGGTGTCCTGCAGGTTAGCGCCCTCCTCCAGCACGATACGGCCAAAATCCCCACGCAAACTGGCCAGCGGCCCGACGTAGCAACGGGGGCCGACAATCACGTCGCCGATCAGGACTGCAGACGGATGCACATAGGCTGTGGGATCTACCACCGGGGTCAAACCATCGAGGCTGTAGCAAGTCATTGCAGGTTCCTTGAAAGAGCACACAGAAAGCGATGCGATATTTACATGTTTTTGTATCACATCACTTTTTTATGAGCAAATGCAAAAAACCGTATCACTTAGCCAGCTAGCGTTATGAAGACCCGAAAACACTCAAATACAAGCCTTTAAGGCTAACAAATTCGGGGATTCAGCTAATGATCATAACCTTCTTGAATCTTCCCGGGCGGATCAATACACCAACAACAGGACACATTAATTTATGTTTTGAATTGCTTTTGTGTATCGCATTGTAGGTATACTCAGGCCAAACCGGCCCATCTGGCCGATCCAATAATAAGCCGGCCTTGCAGCCGAGCGTGCACCGTGAGGGCATCTGCCATGCCTCTAACCCTTGCTGTCGAGTTCCTTGAACCTGGCGTGCGCCTGATTACCCTGCAGCGCCCCCAGGCGCTGAATGCCCTGACCACGCAATTGCTCAGTGAGCTGGCGGATGAACTCAACGCCGCACAAGGCGATCCCGATACCCGCGTGGTGGTCCTGACCGGTAGCCGCAAAGCCTTTGCAGCCGGTGCCGACATCAAGGAAATGGCCGAACGCAACCTGGTCGGCATTCTCGACGACCCGCGCCAGGCGTCCTGGCAAACCATCACCCGTTTCAGCAAGCCCCTGATCGCTGCCGTCAACGGCTTTGCCCTGGGCGGCGGCTGCGAATTGGCCATGCACGCCGACATCATCATTGCCGGCGAAGACGCACGCTTCGGTCAGCCGGAAATCAACCTCGGGATCATGCCCGGTGCGGGCGGCACCCAACGTCTGCTGCGCGCTGTGGGTAAATCCATGGCGATGCAGATGGTCCTCACCGGCGAGCCTATCGACGCCCGCCAGGCTCAACGCGCTGGGCTGGTCAGTGAAGTGACCCAGCCGGAACTCACCGTCGAACGCGCCCTGCAGGTTGCCCGCAACATTGCTGCCAAGGCACCACTGGCGGTGCGCCTGGCCAAGGAAGCGCTGCTCAAGGCGATGGACACCGACCTGGCCAGCGGCCTGCGTTTCGAGCGTCACGCCTTCACCGTACTGGCAGGCACCCGCGACCGCGATGAAGGCATACGGGCCTTTCAGGAAAAACGCACGGCGGTTTTCACCGGGCAGTAACCGGGCCTTGAGCCTGCGAATTCGAACGACCTTTCAGAGAGCGCCATCAGCATGAACTTTGAACATATCCTGTTTTCCATCGACGCAGGCGTCGCCCTGCTCAGCCTCAATCGACCCGAGCAACTCAACAGCTTCAACGTGCAGATGCATGGCGAGGTCAAGGAAGCGCTAAAACAGGTGCGCCAGAATCCGGCCGTGCGGGTATTGCTGCTCACGGGCGAAGGTCGCGGTTTCTGTGCCGGCCAGGACCTCAGCGACCGCACGGTCGCGCCGGGTAGCACGGCGCCGGACCTGGGCGAGTCGATCGAGACCTTCTACAACCCGCTGATCCGCCAGCTGCGCGACCTGCCAATGCCGGTCATCTGCGCGGTCAACGGCGTAGCCGCTGGTGCCGGCGCCAATATTCCCCTGGTCTGCGATCTGGTCCTGGCCGCGCGTTCTGCCAGCTTTATCCAGGCCTTCTGCAAAATTGGTCTGATCCCCGATTCCGGCGGCACCTGGACCCTGCCACGGCTGGTGGGCATGGCCCGGGCCAAGGCGCTGGCCTTGCTGGGCAATCGCCTGTCTGCCGAACAGGCCGAGCAATGGGGCCTGATCTACCGCTGCGTCGACGACGCCGAGCTGCGTGATGAAGCCCTGACCCTGGCCCGCCATCTCGCTACCCAGCCCACCTACGGCCTGGCGCTGATCAAACGCAGCCTCAATGCCAGCCTGAACAACAGTTTTGACCAGCAGCTTGAGCTGGAGCGCGACCTGCAACGCCTGGCCGGGCGCAGCGAAGATTACCGTGAGGGCATCAGCGCCTTTATGGAAAAACGCAGCCCAAGTTTCAAGGGGCGCTGAGACATGACCGCACTGAACACCAACGCACGCATCGCCGTGATTGGCGCTGGCGCCATGGGTGCCGGGATTGCCCAGGTCGCGGCACAGGCCGGCCATACCGTGTTGTTGCTGGACAACCGCCCTGGGGCTGCAGCTCAAGCCATCGAAGGCATTGACCGGCAACTGGGCAAGCGTGTCGCTAAAGGCAAACTCTCGGCCCAGGAGCACTCCTCGACGGTGGCACGGCTGCAGGCCGTGGAAAATATCCAGGCGCTGGCCGATTGCGCGCTGGTTATCGAAGCCATTGTCGAGAACCTGCAAGCCAAACGCGACCTGTTCCGCCTGCTGGAAAGCATCTGCTCCGAGCAGTGCATTCTGGCCAGCAACACCTCCTCGCTGTCGATCACCAGCATCGCCGCGCAACTCAATCACCCGCAACGCGTACTTGGCCTGCACTTCTTCAATCCGGCGCCGGTCATGGCGCTGGTTGAAATCGTTTCAGGCCTGGCCAGCGACCCGGCCTTGGCCGAATGCCTGTACCACACCGCGCGTGCATGGGGCAAAAAACCGGTACATACGCGCTCCACACCGGGGTTTATCGTCAATCGCGTTGCCCGCCCGTTTTATGCCGAAAGCCTGCGCCTGCTGCAGGAAGGCTGCGCCGACTGCCCGACCCTGGATGCGCTGATGCGTGACGCGGGCGGCTTTGCCATGGGCGCTTTCGAGCTGACCGACCTGATCGGCCATGACGTCAACTATGCCGTGACCTGCTCGGTGTTCGAGGCTTATTACGGCGATACCCGCTTCCTGCCCTCGTTGATCCAGAAGGAACTGGTGGACGCCGCACGCCTGGGGCGCAAAAGCGGCCAGGGCTTTTATAGCTATGCCGTGGGTGCCGAGCGCCCACAGGCCGCGACCCTCATCAGCGAGCAAAGGGTCACTGCCTGTGTAGTGGAAGGTGATCTGGGCATCGCCGCGGGCCTGATTGCACGCCTGCATGAGCAGCAGATTGAAATCATTCAACGCGATGGCCGCGGCCTGCTGCGTGTCGGTGATGCCGTACTGGCCCTGAGCGACGGGCGTATGGCCTGCCAGCGTGCCCGGGACGAGGGCCTGCGCAATCTGATCCTGCTGGATCTGGCTTGCGACTACGGTACCGCCAGCCGGCTCGCCATCAGTTACGCAGCCGGTATTGAGCCTCTGGCTCTGGCCCAAGGCGTTGCCCTGCTGCAACAGGCCGGCTTGCAGGTCAGCCAGCTCAGCGACAGCCCGGCCCTGGCTGTGCTGCGCACCGTGGCGATGCTCGCCAATGAAGCCGCCGATGCCCTGCTGCAAGGCGTGGCCTCAGCCGCCGATATCGACCTGGCAATGCGTGCCGGGGTCAATTACCCCCTGGGCCCGCTGGCCTGGGCCGATGCCATCGGGCTGGGTCATATCCTTGCCACCCTGGAAAACCTGCACGCCAGTTACGGTGAAGAACGCTACCGGCCATCGTTGCTGCTGCGCCGCCGTGCCGCCGAAGGGAGAACGTTTCATGACTGATTTTCACACCACTGATCTGGCCAGGCGCTGCGCAGAGGCCATGTTCGAACGCGACAACGCCAGCAAGGCCATGGGCATGCGCCTGCTCTCGGCGGGACCGGGCAGCGCCCGGGTCGAGATGAACGTGCGCGTCGACATGATCCAGGGCCACGGCACATGCCACGGCGGTTACCTGTTCGCCCTCGCCGACTCGGCCTTTGCCCTGGCCTGCAACAGCTACAACGAAGCCACCGTGGCCATCGGCTGCAGCATCGACTACATCGCCCCGGCACGTGCGGGTGACACTTTGAGCGCCGTCTGCATTGAGCAGAGCCGTTCCGGGCGCACCGGTAACTATGACGTGCGGATTGAAAACCACCAGGGCCAGTTGATCGCCCTGTTCCATGGCAAGTCCTACAAAGTGCGCGGCTCAGTGCTGACGCAGGAGACCCCGAATGAATGACGCCCTGATCATCGATGCGGTGCGCACCCCGATTGGCCGCTACGCCGGCGCCCTGAGTAGCGTTCGTGCCGACGACCTCGGCGCAGTGCCCCTGCGTGAACTGCTGCGCCGCCACCCGCAGGTCGATTGGAGTACCGTCGATGATGTGATCTACGGCTGCGCCAACCAGGCCGGTGAAGACAACCGTAACGTCGCGCGCATGTCGGCCCTGCTGGCCGGGTTGCCGGTCAGCGTGCCGGGTACCACCCTCAACCGCCTGTGCGGTTCCGGGCTGGATGCTGTCGGCAGCGCCGCCCGGGCGATTCGCTGCGCTGAGGCCGGGCTGATGCTGGTGGGTGGCGTGGAGTCGATGTCCCGCGCCCCGCTGGTGATGGGCAAGGCCGAGCAGGCGTTCTCCCGGCAGGCAGAGATTTACGACACCACCATTGGCTGGCGCTTTATCAACCCGCTGATGCAAAAAGCCTTCGGTATCGACTCCATGCCCGAGACTGCCGAGAACGTCGCCGAGCAGTTCAATATCTCCCGCGCCGACCAGGACGCCTTTGCCCTGCGCAGTCAGCAACGCGCCGCTGCAGCCCAGGCCAACGGACGTTTGGCCCGGGAAATCGTCGCGGTACAGATCCCCCAGCGCAAAGGCCCGGCGAAAATTGTCGAGCACGATGAACACCCCCGCGGTGACACCACCCTTGAGCAGTTGCAGAAACTGGGCACGCCGTTTCGCGAAGGCGGCAGCATCACCGCTGGCAATGCATCCGGGGTCAATGACGGCGCTTGTGCGCTGTTACTGGCCAGCCGCGAAGTTGCCAGGCGTTACGGGCTCAAAGCCCGCGGCCGGGTCGTGGCCATGGCCACTGCGGGCGTAGAACCGCGCATCATGGGCATCGGCCCGGTACCGGCCACCCGCAAGGTGCTGGAGCTAGCCAACCTGAGCCTGGCCGACATGGACGTAATCGAACTCAATGAAGCATTTGCCGCCCAGGGCCTGGCGGTATTACGCGAGCTTGGCTTGAGCGATACCGACTCACGGGTCAACCCCAACGGCGGCGCCATTGCCCTCGGTCATCCGCTGGGCATGAGCGGCGCACGGCTGGTGACCACCGCCCTGCATGAACTGGAGGAGCGTCAGGGCCGCTATGCCCTGTGCACCATGTGCATCGGCGTGGGCCAGGGCATTGCGTTGATTATTGAACGCCTGCCCGACTAAACAATCGCGATTCCCAGGGAGCCGAGAGGTATCCTTGGGGCATGCACTCAACGCCCTGCTTCGGCCGGGCTGAAACATAAAAACAATTCGAGTGAAGTCATGAACATGCCAATTGCCAAAACCGTGTTTGAAGCAGCCCTGGACCCGATTGAAACCGCCAGCGTCGACGAGCTGCGCCAGCACCAGCTCGAGCGCCTGCGCTGGAGTCTGAAACACGCCTACACCAACGTGCCGTTGTACCGGCAACGCTTCGATGCACTGGGCGTGCACCCGGACGACATCCAGTCGCTGGACGACCTGGCGAAACTGCCTTTCACCACCAAGGCCGACCTGCGCGACAACTACCCCTACGGCATGTTCGCCGTGCCGTCGCAGGACGTTGTGCGCCTGCATGCCTCCAGCGGCACCACAGGCAAACCGACCGTGGTCGGCTACACCCAGAATGACATCGACACCTGGGCCAATATCGTCGCTCGCTCCATCCGTGCGGCAGGCGGCAGACGCGGCGACAAGGTGCAGGTTTCCTATGGCTATGGCCTGTTCACCGGCGGCCTGGGCGCCCATTACGGTGCTGAACGCCTGGGCTGCACGGTGATTCCGATGTCCGGCGGGCAGACCGAAAAACAGGTCCAACTGATTAAGGACTTCCAGCCCGACATCATCATGGTCACGCCGTCCTATATGCTCAATATCGCCGATGAAATCGAGCGTCAGGGCATTGATCCGCACAAACTGGCCTTGCGTCTAGGCATCTTCGGTGCCGAACCCTGGACCGGTGAGCTGCGCAGCGCCATCGAAAACCGTATGGGCATCACCGCCCTGGATATCTACGGCCTCTCGGAAATCATGGGCCCGGGTGTGGCCATGGAGTGCGCGGAAACCAAGGACGGGCTGACTATTTGGGAAGACCACTTCTACCCGGAAATCATCGATCCGGTGACAGGCGAAGTGCTGCCGGACGGGCAGATGGGCGAACTGGTGTTCACCTCCCTGAGCAAGGAGGCCTTGCCCATGATCCGCTACCGTACCCGCGACCTGACACGCCTGCTGCCAGGTACTGCGCGGCCGATGCGGCGCCTGGACAAGATCGCCGGGCGCAGCGATGACATGCTGATCATTCGCGGCGTCAACGTGTTCCCGTCCCAAGTCGAAGAACAGGTTCTTAAAATAAAACACTTTGCAGAGTGCTATGAGATCCATCTGTATCGTAATGGCAATTTGGACAGCGTCGACATTCACGTTGAATTCAAGGCTGAACACCAGCACTTGAGTGATGAACAACAGAAAGCCGCGTGCAACGAACTGAGCCGGCATATCAAGACCCATATCGGCATCAGCTCACGCATCGTCCTGCAGCCAGTGCACTCGCTCAAACGCTCAGAAGGCAAGGCCTGTCACGTGTTCGACAAGCGACCGAAGGCTTGAAAACACTCCATTCACCGTAGTCGCTGCCGAGGAACGAAGGCTGCGAGCCCTTGCCTTGCAGCGACGCGAATACAAAGTTCGCAGCCTTCGTTCCTCGGCAGCGACTACAAGCCCTGCATGGCCCTGCCCTGCAGGGCTTTTTTTTTGCCCGCGAAAAAGCCAAAGCGATACAAAAATACATATGACACGACATTTTGTGTTTGATATTAAATTTTGTATCGCTTATAAAGTTGCCATGCCTTTGAACAGATTTATGGCGGGAGAAAACCCATGTACGCACAGCTTGTAGAAACCGGCGTCAAGCGCATCAAGGACCTGTCCGAAATGTGCGCAGAGGAGCGCGCCTTTCAGGAAAAAATCGATGCCGAAATCAAGATCGAAGCCAAAAACTGGATGCCCGATGCCTATCGGCAAACCCTGATCCGGCAGATATCCCAGCACGCCCACTCGGAAATTGTCGGCATGCTGCCCGAAGGCAACTGGGTCACCCGCGCGCCAACTCTCAAGCGCAAGCTGCAACTGATGGCCAAGATTCAGGACGAGGCCGGTCATGGTCTGTACCTGTACAGCGCCATGGAAACCCTGGGCGCCGACCGCGACGAAGAAGTCGCCAAGCTGCACAGCGGCAAGGCCAAATACTCGAGCATCTTCAACTACCCGACCCTGAACTGGGCCGACATGGGCGCCGTGGGCTGGCTGGTGGACGGTGCGGCAATCGTCAATCAGGTGGTGTTGCAGCGCACCTCCTATGGTCCTTACTCCCGGGCCATGGTGCGGATTTGCAAGGAAGAGAGCTTCCACCAGCGCCAGGGCTACGAAATCCTCCTGACCATGATGCGTCATGGTAATCAGGCGCAAAAAGACATGGTCCAGGACGCGATCAACCGCCTGTGGTGGCCATCGCTGATGATGTTTGGCCCAAGCGACGAACACTCCCCCAACAGTGCCCAGTCCATGGCCTGGAAAATCAAGCGCCAGAGCAACGACGAACTGCGCCAGCGCTTTATTGACCAGACCATCCCGCAACTGGAGCTACTGGGTTGCACCTGCCCCGACCCGGACCTGAAGTGGAACGCCGAACGCGGCCATTACGATTTCGGCGAAATCCAGTGGAACGAGTTCTACGAAGTGCTCAAGGGCAACGGTCCGTGCAACCACGAACGCGTAGCCACCCGGCGCAAGGCCATTGAAGACGGTGCCTGGGTCCGTGAAGCCGCCGTCGCCCACGCCCGTAAAAAACAGAACAAGAACGCCGCCTGATCGGCCACCTGATGTGGAGTTATTGATATGTCTGAATGGACCCTCTTTGAAGTCTTCGTGCGCAGCAAGCACGGCCTCAACCACAAGCATGTCGGCAGCGTGCATGCCGCCGACACGGCCATGGCCATCGAAAACGCCCGGGACCTGTACACCCGCCGCAGCGAAGGCGTCAGCCTGTGGGTGGTGCCTTCGGCCCTGATCACCGCCTCGTCCCCCGATGAAAAGGACCCGCTGTTCGATCCCGCGGACGACAAGGTTTATCGCCACGCCAGCTTCTACGAGTTGCCGGCCGAAGTCGGGCATATGTGAGGTCGACCATGAACAACAATAACAACAGCGATCTGATCGAATACCTGCTGCGCCTCGGCGACAGCGCCCTGATTCAGGGCCAGCGCCTGTGTCAGTGGTGTGGCAAGGCACCGGCACTGGAAGAAGAACTGGCACTGATGAATGTTGGCCTGGACCTGGTGGGCCAGGCGCGCAACTGGCTGGACTACGCCGCCGAACTGCTGGACGACGGCCGCGACGCCGACCACCTGGCGTTCCGCCGCGATGAACGGGCCTATCGCAACCTGCTGCTGGTGGAACAGCCCAACGGCGATTACGCGGTGACCATCCTCAAGCAATTCCTCTATGACGCCTGGCACTTGCAAGTACTCAACGGGCTGAGCCAGTCCAGCGACGAGCGCATCGCCGGGATCGCCGCCAAAGCCGTCAAAGAAGTTACCTATCACCTGCGCCGCTCAGGCGAATGGGTCGAGCGCCTGGGTGACGGCACTGAACAAAGCCATGCCCGCATGCTGGCAGCCATCCCCGAAGTCTGGCGCTTCACCGTCGAGCTGATCTGTGCCGATGACAGTGAACAACGCCTGTGCGCAGCCGGCATTACCCCGGACACCGCCCACGTTGCAGCTAACTGGCAAACAACCGTCGGCAAGATTTTCACCAGCGCCACTCTGCCCGTGCCTGCTACGCCCGGCTACTTCTACTTGAATGCGCGCCGCGGCCTGCATTCCGAACACCTCGGCATTCTGCTGGCCGAGATGCAATCACTGCACCGAGCGTACCCCGATGCAACCTGGTGAGCTGATCACCAGCGACCAGGGCGCACGGCCAGCGCAACCCGCCGACCTGGCCAACGCATGGGCAACCCTGGCGCAGGTCATGGACCCGGAAGTGCCGGTGGTCAGCGTGGTCGACCTGGGTATCGTACGCGGTCTCGACTGGCAGGCCGGGCATCTGCATGTGGTGGTCACACCGACCTACTCCGGCTGCCCCGCCACTGAAGTGATCGAGAGCGATATCCGCCAGGCACTGGAACTGGCCGGGTTCAAGGCACCGTTACTGGAGCGCAAATTGACTCCGGCCTGGACCACCGACTGGATCAGCGACAGTGGTCGTGAACGCTTGCGCGCCTACGGCATCGCCCCGCCGGTGGGCAGTACCAGCAAACGCAGCCTGCTCGGTGAAAGCCCGCTGATTGCCTGCCCGCAGTGCGCCAGCACGCACACCGAAGTGCTCAGCGAGTTTGGCTCCACGGCCTGCAAGGCGCTGCACCGCTGCCGCGATTGCCTGGAACCGTTCGACTATTTCAAGTGCATCTGAGCGGCAATCGGCCGTCCCAGTTGGAGAATAATAATGAGCAAATTTCACCGCCTGACCATCAAGGACGTGCGTAACGAGACCCGTGACGCGGTGTCCATCGCCTTCGAGATTCCACAGCACCTGCAAGACAGCTTTCACTTCACCCAGGGCCAGCACCTGGTAATGCGCACCCTGCTGGACGGCGAAGAAGTGCGCCGCTCGTATTCGATCTGCACCGGGATCAACGACGGTGAACTGCGCATTGCCGTCAAACGTGTACTCGGCGGGCGTTTCTCAGCCTTTGCCAACGAGCAGTTGAAGGCCGGGGACAGCCTGGAAGTGATGCCACCAGCGGGGCATTTTTGCGTAGAACTCGACCCGGCCCGCCAGGGCAACTACCTGGCCGTTGCCGCAGGCAGCGGCATCACGCCGATTCTGTCGATCATCAAGACCACCCTGCAGACCGAGCCACACAGCCGCGTAACGCTGCTTTACGGCAACCGTTCGAGTTCCGGGGCGCTGTTTCGCGAACAACTGGAAGACCTGAAAAACCGTTACCTGCAGCGGCTGAACCTGATCTTTGTGTTCAGCCGCGAGCAGCAGGATATCGACCTGTACAACGGTCGTATCAATGCCGAGAAATGCGAACAACTGTTTTCCCGCTGGCTCGATATCAAATCCCTCGATGCGGCGTTTATCTGCGGCCCGCAGGAAATGACCGAAATCGTGCGCGACAGCCTCAAGGCCAAGGGCATGCCGGGCGAGCGCATTCATTTCGAACTGTTCGCCGCCGCAGGCAGCCAGCAAAAGCGTGAGGCCCGCGAAGCGGCTCGACAGGTCGATGCCCAGGTCAGCCAGATCACCGTGATCAGTGATGGCCGCGCCCTGGCTTTTGACCTGCCGCGCAACAGCCAGAGCATTCTTGATGCGGGCAATGCCCAGGGCGCCGAATTGCCTTACTCGTGCAAGGCCGGGGTGTGTTCAACCTGCAAATGCAAGGTAATCGAAGGCGAAGTGGACATGGACAGCAACCACGCCCTTGAAGACTACGAAGTGGCGGCTGGCTATGTACTGTCGTGCCAGGCCTACCCGGTCAGCGACAAGGTAGTGCTGGATTTCGATCAGCTTTAAAGCCCGTGATCCCGTAGCAGCCTCGTTGCGCGAGTTAGCGACTACAAAATGCAGCACAAAAACAACAATAAGAGAGCAATCATCATGACGCCTCAAGACGTGGAACTGATCAGCAAGCACCCGGACTTTATCCAGCTGGTGCAGCGTAAACAGAAACTGTATTGGCCGCTGTCGCTGATCATGCTGGTGATTTATTTCGGCTTCGTATTGCTGGTGGCCTTTTCTCCGAACACCCTGGGCCAGTCCCTGAACGGGGGCGTGACATCCGTGGGCATGCTGGTGGGCGTATTGGTCGTGCTGGTGGCCTTTGCGCTGACTGGCTTTTATGTGTTTCGCGCCAACCATGTGATCGATCCGCTCAACGAGAAGCTGAAAAAGGAGTGCGAGCAATGAACTGGGATGCGATCGGCATGTTCCTGGTGTTTGTGCTCTTTACCCTCGGCATCACTCGCTGGGCCGCATTGCGTACGCGCTCTGCCAGCGATTTCTATACAGCTGGCGGTGGCATGACCGGGTTTCAGAACGGCCTGGCAATCGCCGGTGACATGATCTCGGCCGCGTCCTTTCTGGGCATCTCGGCGATGATGTTTCTCAATGGCTATGACGGTTTGCTCTATGCCCTTGGGGTGCTGGCCGGCTGGCCGATCATTCTGTTCCTGATTGCCGAGCGCCTGCGCAACCTGGGCAAATACACCTTCGCCGATGTGGTGTCCTATCGCCTGGAGCAGACGCCTGTGCGCCTGACCTCGGCTTTCGGCACCCTGACCGTGGCCCTGATGTACCTGGTGGCGCAAATGGTCGGCGCAGGCAAGCTGATCGAGTTGCTGTTCGGCATCGATTACCTCTATGCGGTGCTGCTGGTCGGCGTACTGATGGTGTTTTACGTGACCTTCGGCGGCATGCTCGCCACCACCTGGGTGCAGATCATCAAAGCCGTAATGCTGCTGTTCGGCACCTCGTTCATGGCCTTTATGGTGCTCAAGCATTTCGGTTTCAGCGTGGAGGCGATGTTCGCCGGGGCCACCGCAGTACATGCCAAGGGCACTGCAATCATGGCTCCCGGTGGCTTGCTGTCGAACCCGATCGATGCCATTTCCCTGGGCCTTGGCATGATTTTCGGCACCGCCGGGCTGCCGCATATCCTGATGCGTTTCTTTACTGTCAGCGACGCCAAGGAAGCGCGCAAAAGCGTGTTCTACGCCACCGGGTTTATCGGTTACTTCTACCTGCTGCTGATCATCGTCGGCTTCGGCGCCATTGTGATGGTAGGCACCGACAGTGCATTCCGTGATGCCAGCGGTGCGATTATCGGCGGCCCCAACATGATCGCCGTGCACCTGGCCCAGGCGGTGGGTGGCAACCTGTTCCTCGGCTTTATCTCGGCGGTGGCCTTCGCCACCATTCTGGCGGTGGTGGCCGGGCTGGCGTTGTCCGGTGCTTCGGCGGTGTCCCACGACCTGTATGCCTGCGTGATCCGCAAGGGACAGGCCACGGAGAAACAAGAGATGCGCGTGTCGCGTATCGCCACGCTGTGCATTGGCGTTCTGGCAGTCATTCTCGGCCTGCTGTTCGAGTCGCAAAACATTGCCTTCCTCTCCGGCCTGGTGCTGGCCATTGCCGCCTCGGTGAATTTCCCGGTGCTGTTCCTTTCCATGTACTGGAAGGGCCTGACCACTCGCGGCGCAGTGATCGGCAGCCTGGCCGGGCTGATCTCGGCGATCGTGCTGCTGGTGCTGAGCCCGGCGGTGTGGGTCAACGTGCTGCATTACGACAAGGCTCTGTTCCCCTACTCCAACCCGGCCCTGTTCTCCATGAGCCTGGCCTTTTTCAGCGCCTGGCTGTTCTCCGTCACCGATCTTTCGCCTCGCGCCAGCCTTGAGCGTGGCCGCTACCTGGAGCAGTTCATCCGCTCCATGACCGGTATCGGTGCCAGCAGCGCCAGCAAACACTGACTTTAATTATCTGGAGAAAGCTTTATGACTCACGCCCCAACCCTGCAAAGTTTTATCGCCGGTCGCTGGATCGGCCAGCACGGCGCCCAAGTCTTGCGCAGCGCCATCGACGGCCATGCACTGGCGTACACCCATGAAGAGCGCCCGGACTTCGCCGAGGCCATCGAGCACGGTCGCCGTCAGGGCGTCAGCGGGCTGATGGCGCTGGACTTCCAGCAACGGGCGCAACGTCTCAAGGCGTTGGCCCTGTACCTGAGTGAGCGCAAGGAACAGCTGTACGCCATCTCCCACCACAGCGGCGCCACGCGCGCCGACAGCTGGATCGATATCGAAGGTGGCAACAGCACGCTGTTCACCTACGCCAGCCTCGGCTCCCGGGAACTGCCTTCGGGCAATATCGTCCACGAAGGCCCGGCCATGCCGCTGAGCAAACTGGGCACCTTTGCCGGCACCCATATCCTGGTACCCCGCGGCGGCCTGGCCGTGCATATCAACGCCTTCAACTTCCCGATCTGGGGCATGCTGGAAAAGTTCGCGCCGAGCTTTCTGGCGGGCATGCCGTGCATCGTCAAACCGGCCAGCGCCACCAGCTACCTGACCGAAGCTGTGGTGCGCCTGATGGATGAGTCCGGCTTGCTGCCGGCGGGCAGTCTGCAATTGATCATCGGCAGCACCGGCGACCTGCTCGACCGCCTGCAAGGCCAGGACGTAGTAACCTTTACCGGCTCTGCCGACACGGCGGCCAAGTTACGGGTGAACCCCAACCTGATCCGCAACTCGGTGCCGTTCAATGCCGAAGCCGACTCGTTGAACTGCGCGATTCTGGCCCCGGACGTGACCCCGGACGATGAAGAGTTCGAGCTGTTTATCAAGGAAGTCGCCCGGGAAATGACCACCAAGGCCGGGCAAAAATGCACCGCCATTCGCCGCGCCATTGTGCCGGCCAAACATATCGATGCTGTCGCCAGCCGCTTGCGTGAGCGACTGGCAAAAGTAGTGGTGGGCGACCCTTCTGTTGAAGGCGTGCGCATGGGTGCGCTGGCGTCCCACGACCAGCAAAAGGACGTCGCTGAACGTTTGCAAAGCCTGCTGCAGAGCAGCGATATGCTGTTCGGGGCCCGTGACGGTTTCGAGCCTCGCGGTGAAAACGTCAGCCAAGGGGCGTTCTTTGCCCCAACCCTGCTGCACTCACGGGACCCTCACGCCGAGGGCGGTGCTCACGATATCGAAGCGTTCGGCCCGGTCAGTACGCTGATGGCCTACGACGACCTGGACGAGGCCCTGGCCCTGGCCGCCCGCGGTAAAGGCAGCCTGGTGGCGAGCCTGATCACCAAAGATCCGCGCATCGCGGCCAAAGCAATCCCGGTTGCGGCGGCCTGGCACGGCCGCCTGCTGGTGCTCGACCGCGAATCCGCTGCCGAATCCACCGGCCATGGTTCGCCCCTGCCCCAACTCAAACACGGCGGCCCGGGTCGTGCCGGTGGTGGCGAGGAGCTCGGCGGCCTGCGAGCGGTCAAGCACTATCTGCAACGCGCCGCGGTACAAGGCTCACCCACCATGCTCGCGGCGGTGACCGGCGAATATGTGCGCGGCGCCAAGGTGATCGAAACCGAGGTTCACCCTTTCCGGCGGTTCTTCCAGGACCTGCAGATCGGCGAATCACTGCTCACCCATCGACGCACCGTGACCGAGGCCGATCTGGTGAACTTCGGCTGCCTGTCCGGGGATCACTTCTACATGCACTTTGACGATATCGCCGCCAAGGAATCGCAGTTTGGCAAGCGCATTGCCCACGGCTATTTCGTCCTGTCGGCGGCGGCTGGCCTGTTTGTCTCGCCAGCGCCGGGGCCGGTGCTGGCCAACTACGGCCTGGATACCCTGCGCTTTATCAACCCGGTAGGCATCGGCGACACCATCCAGGCGCGCCTGACCTGCAAGCGCAAAATCGATCAGGGCAAGAACAGCCCGCAAGGCATCCCGCAAGGGGTTGTGGCCTGGGATGTGGAAGTCACCAATCAACTGGGGGAGCTGGTAGCCAGTTACGATATTTTGACCCTGGTGGTCAAACGCGAGGGGTAAATGGTCTCAAGAGCCTGACCTGAGGTGTCAGGCTCAACGCCCGGTTTTGCGGTCGCGCAGCAGGCCAATGTTTTCGTCGATTCGGCCTTGAATCGTATCCAGAGTGTCTTGGGTGATCATGTGGGGGAACATGTTCTCGGCCAAAACCGAAAACTGGCTGGCGACGCGACAAATATTATCAATGATGCCACCTGCGGCCTCCATTGAGACCTCTGCTTCGTCTGCCAGGCTGAACATTGCGCCGCGATCAATTTCCAGCGCCTCACCCATCACATCCATCTGGTGGTAACCGCCCGGGCCTTCGCAGAAAGTCACGTCATAGGCTGGCGCCAACTGCCACGTACCCGACGGTGACATGACGTAGGCAAAGTTCTTGGGGTGATCGTCCCGGTTGTTGAACGCGATATTAAAGACCGCACGCTCGTAGGCGATGGCTTTCTCTCGCACATCGTTGGTACACATCTGTGTCGCACGCAAGAAGTTGACATAGTCCAAACAACCCGGCGACTTATAGTCGGCCCCGGTAAAGGCTGCAAGGCTTTGCATGGGCACGCGCTGACCATTTATTCGATCAAAGCGTTTGCTCGCGAAAGCGGCCAGCCCGTTGGGAAGATTGAAGTGCTGCGTGTCCGGGGTCTGGATGCCGCACATGCGTAAACACTCGGCATAGACCATTTCAATTGCACACACCTCTGGATGTTCTTCTTTGGCCGGGAACTTGATCAGCCAGGCTTCAAAGCCCGGTTTGGCTGCGGTAGTAAAGCCTCCGGTTTGAACATCGCGATAGACCAGCGCCTTTGGCCGTGCGCCTTGTGGCGAGCCCCCCACCAGCAGTAACTTCTGCAGGAATTCCCCGCCATCGCCTTTGAGCACTTCTTGAATTTCGGCGGCGAGCAGTTCAAGGGGGATATGCGCTTGCGGCTCCTGCCACTCGGGGGCCAAAGGCTCGAACGACATTGCCCCCATGGCATTGTTACCAATATAGGCCAGTCGCTCCAGCGGTCCGATGCGTGCGGTGTTTAAGCCTCGACGCTTGAACAACCGGTCCATCAACAGCATGCCCCATCCGTCAGGCAGCGAGTCATAGACCGGACCTGGCAGGCCCAGTTGATGGAGCGCAAAGCCCCGACGTAACTGATGGCCTTGCAAAGGAAGAGTGTAAGAGGACAGCTCCAGGCCGCGACTCTTCGCCTCATGGCTGTACTCAAACACAATCTGTGGGCGACCGGTGATAGCGGTCGTAGACACTAGCGTGCCCCACAGCCAATGCTCGCCCCAGCCATTGTAATAGACGTCAACTTGCTCAAGCATTGTCGGGCTTCCTCTTGGCGCGATGACGATTGAGACTGTTTTCGTAGCGCCGTATGTCTTCAAGGCTATCCAGCTTTGGCAAGAACAGTCCTTCGAGTTCCTTGGTGCGCCCAAGCACCATGGCCACACGGACCACACTCTCAAATCCGACATTGCGCCCGGCTTCGAGATTGGACACGGTATTGGCGGCGATACCCGCACGACCAGCCAGTTCGGCTTGGGTCATCTGCAGAGCCAGCCGCTCAGTGCGTAAGCGATCACAGAGTCGCTTGACGATCTCGCTCGGCTTACTGAAACTTAAATCCAGCATAATATGTCTTCCATAGCCAAGAGCTACTTAATACACAAAATTATAGAATTAATGCATAGTTGGTTCAAGGCGCATAATCCCCTGTGGCTCTGGCCGTACACCACCAGAGCCACAGGTTCATATGCGCTTAGAAGTCCACCGTCGCCGACAGCCCAAAAGTGCGTGGCGCCCCCAGGCCCAGGCTCGACAGCAGCGGCGCGCCCCAATAGGCCTTGTTGGTGACATTGGTGACGCTGGCGCGCAAGGTCACCGGGCGGCTGGCCACTTGCATGGCATAGCGGCTAGGGTCGACTTGCCGGCACCGGAACGGCCGACAATCGCGGTGGTAGTACCGGGCTTGAGCGTCAGGTTGATATCCGCGAGCACCTGGTGCCCGCCGTCATAGGCGTAGCCAACATGCTCCAGGCAAATCTCGCTGCCCTTGGGCGTCTGCTGCATGCCCTGTTCCAGCACGGGGGTTTGCAACAGAGCCTGCACGCGCCCGGCGGCGCCGACGGCGTGGTTCAGGTCATGGGTGATGTAATGCAGCAACAGCAAGGGACCGCACAGCCCAGGAGTGACCAGGGCAAACGGCAGCACATCCAGCGCTGTCATCCAGCCCAGCGCCACAAACAAGGTGCCGAAGACCAGTACCACGCCCAGCACCGCCACCGGTGCGATCATCGCATTAGCATTGGCCATCGAGCCCACCAGCGGCCGCGTAAAGCCGATAAAGGCCCGAGCAAAGCCATCAACGGCCTCCCGGTAACTGCCGTGCACCTTGTCACCGGCAGCAAATGCCTTGAGCACCGGCATGCCATTGACGAACTCGACCACGGCGTTGTCGATACGGCCCATGCCGGCGACAAACGCCTGCATATTGTGCTCGCTGGCCTTGACCGCCCGGGTGAAGAACAGAAAGAAACCGGGGAACGGCAGGATCGAGACAATTGCCAGGCGCCAGTCCAGCGCAAACAGATAGACCAGCGAAATCACAATGGCGCCACTCGCTCGCCCCACCGTCGTATAGAAATGCGCGGTCAGGCTGTGCAGCGTATTGATGTCGTCCTGTATCGCCTGCTTGACCTCCCCCGATGCCCGGCCGGTAAACCAGCCCAATGGCACACGGCTCAGACGCCGGACAATGGCCAGACGCAAGTGATGGGTGATGCGATTGTCGGCCAGATGCGCAAGCAACTCAGCGGCCGTGATCAGCAGCATACCCAGGCACAGGCTCGCTACAGCGACCAGTACCGCCCACCACAACTCGCCCGAGGCAACCTCTACGTGACCCAGCACGATAGTGGCGATATGAGCAATTGCAGCCAGCGGCACCAGGGTCAGCATCGCCCCAACTGCGGCGAGCATGGCGGCGACGATCAGGCGCCCACGGATAGGGGCCAGTAGCTGGCTGATCGGGCCGCGCACCTTGGGGTTGGCCGAGGCCGTATGAGGAGAGTCCATTGAAGTCAAGCGTCCGCAAATACAGAAAAAGGAATGGCCGGAGGGGCTTCAAGCGGTGTTGGATCACATGGGATCGCCCCGGGAATCAGAATCTTAATTAGTTGCATGACTATAAACTAATTTGCGAAATGCTGACAAGCCAGCTAAAAGACAGCCCTCACCGTTCAAGGATTTGTCATGAAAGCGCCACAAGCACCTGCCACCCGAGGACGTCCCCGCACCATCACCCGCGAACGTATCGTCGACGCGGGCATCGAAATGGGCTTGCCGAACATCACCTTTGTCGGCGTTGCCGCCGCCTTGGGGGTCAGCCATATGGCGCTGTACAAGCACGTTGCCAATCTGGAGGCGCTCAAAAGCATGGTCGCCGAGGAGATCTTCACCCGCTGGCAGATACCGCGGGCAAACGCTGACCAACCAGGGAACCTGAAAGCGTACTTGCTCGAATTTGCCACCTCGGTACGGGTGTTCGTAAAGGCCCACCCCGGGCTGACGCCTTACGTGATTCGCAGGCTCGCCGCGACGCAACCGATGCTGGCCAAGATCGAAGAACATCAGCGCCATATCGCGCAGGTCTATGCCATACCCAGGGAACACGCCCGCTGGTTACTGGCGACCATTGCCTTCCACGGCATTGCCGTAGCCGACACCGTGTATTCGGTCACCGCTCGCGACCCCCTGCTGGAAGCGGACCGTGCGGGTGAAGAAGCGGAAATGGAGGCCGAACTGGCCCAGGGGATGCGCGCCCTTATCGTCGGTGCCCTGGCGCTGCTCGAAGAAGACGATTTCAGCGTTGCCCCGGCCATCAAGAAACCTGCATAGCCCCCGGGCAATGCAACCTTAAACTGCCATGGAACTACTGAGCCAGAGCGGGTCAAACCAATTCATATCGTTCATGTGGTTGAACGCAGGAGTTGGATGATGAATAGCAAAACGACCCACGGCTGGGCATGGGCCTATAGCAAGATTCGCGGCCTGCAATGCACACGACTGACCTCGGCCTACAGGGCGACCCTGTACGTACTGCGAGGGGATACGGGCACCTTTCACAGCGATTTGAGCTGGCAAAAAAACCGTATCCGGCGGTAATCGCGCAATCGAACTTTAAACCTGATGCCCTATCTAAATGTTTAGGAGCATCAGGCTCCTTCAACAATGTATTGCAAACTATCGACTGAGGTTAATGACATGCGAATTACATTACCCGTTCTGGTACTGGGCATCGTGATATCGCAGGGAGCAATGGCCGCTGGAGATGGATCTGCCGCTGTCGGAGGCGGTGTTGGCGGTGCACTGGGCAATATTGTCGGTCAACAGCTGGGTGGTTCCACCGGCGCAGCCGTGGGAGCCGGGATCGGCGGGGCCGCTGGTAGCGCGGTGGGCGCGCAAAAAGGCAGTAAAACCGAGGCGGCCATTGGTGGCGGGCTTGGTTCAGCGGGTGGCTCGGTCATAGGCCGTCAGCTGGGCGGTTCCACCGGCTCGACCATCGGCGCTGGCCTTGGTGGCGCTGCAGGAGGCGCGATAGGCAACAATCTGGGCGACGATGGCGACCGTCATCACTCCAATGGCAAAGGCAAACACAAGCATAAAAACAAGCACCACTGAGGAGCCGGATAGTTCAAGGCTCAAGAGCCCGGCCCGATGTCGGGCTTTTTTGTGCCCTGACGCCTCTAAACCGAGCTTATGAGCGGCCTCCTACCGTCTGGCGATTGGCCATACAAGCCATAGAGTCAGCTGCTACGCTCGATAGACGCAGTACCTAATGGCAGTTTTTTCCAAACGCTCATGCTCAGGACAACCAATGAACGTGCGGAAAAACCTTCAGGAAATGGATTCCGGAAACCATTAAATATACGGGGCGAACTCCGAAAAGCCAGACGAGTAGGAACTTAAATATGGAGATTTAACGTATGACTGCTCAAGAGCACCTCGTTGGCGGATGGACGATCTACCACAAGCTGACGCCAAAGGATCAGGAAGTTTTCAAAGAAGCCCTTGCCGGGTTCGTGGGTGTGACTTACTCACCTGAAGTGGTTTCAACCCAGGTCGTCAATGGCACCAACTATCGCTATAAGTCCACGGCAACGCTGCCTGGCTCGCCTGGCACATCGTGGCAGGCGATAGTGGAAATCTACGCGCCGATTAACGGCAAACCGCATATCACCCAGATCCATCGGGTCTAAGCGCGTATAAAGCCTTCGGGGCGCGCCCTGAGCGGGCCTCGAAGGTTCTGCCTTGAAACAAAGATTTGGATCACCGGCCAGATTCGCCGTACCCTGTCTGCTCAACACCCCCGCAAGTACCCTCTCTCATGCCAGGTTATCTGGCGCAGCAGAAGTTTTGACCATGTCCAGCAAACAAGCCGCAGACACCCCGCCAGTCACTGCAGCAGAGATAGAAAAATCCATCCAGGCCCTGAACAGAATGGCCGAACGCCTCTGGGGCGATGGTCGTGAAGCCGAGGCCAAAGCCCTGCTCGATGCCCTGGACGCACTGAACCGGGCGCTGGACCGGATCCGCATTGGCGAAATTGGCCGCGCGGCCACGCTGCACTGATCACCCCGCGGTTTTTTTGAACCTCCAGACCGTGAAAGTTGTGCAGCATTGAGGTATAGATATTGAGTGCTTACCTCAACCTCCTTTTACGAATATGGAAATTCAATGATTCCTTCCAAACTCTCGTTTGCCTTGACCTGTGCCGTTGCCATTTCACTGCTAAGCGGCTGTGCTGCCTCGGTCAAAAGCGGCGGCACCCCAACCCTGCCCATTCAGGAGGCGGCCAAACGCAATCTGCAGGTCAGCTACCAGGGCAACAGCAAAGTTTTGCAGAACGAAGACTGGCCCCTGCTCAAGCAGGACTGGCATGAAGCATTGCGCGCCGAAGCTTCCAGCGCAGGCTACAGCCTTGCAGAAACCCGGACAATTGGCCCGGTTGGTAAAGACGGCGTGGGCATCCAGGTCAATGTGACGAATTTCCGCTACCTCACTCCGGGCGCCCGTTATGGTGCCGGGGTTATGGTCGGTAACGCCTGGATCAACTCCAGTGCCGACTTTACGGACCTGAAGACAGGCCAACTGATCGGCACTCGCACCTACGACACCTCATCATCGGCCTGGGAAGGCGTCATGTCGGCCATGACCGAGGAACAGGTCCAGGCGATAGCCAAACAAATCATCAGTGATATCAAAAACGCCAAGGTCAATTGATCTACCGATAACTAGTCAACACTTCTTCGCAAGGAGCAGACAGTGATCCATATTCGAGACGCAGGCATTGAAGACCTGCACATGCTCCGCGAACTTGGCATGGCGACTTACAGCGAGCACTTTTCCGAAATCTGGTCCGTCGACGCAATGCAACGCTTTTTGAACGAGGACTTCTCGATCGACAAGCTGCAGGCATCCATTGATTCACCCGCCAGCCACAGCTGGCTGATCGCATTCAACGATCAAGAACAGGCCGTTGGTTTTGCCAAGCTCAACTGGTCCAGGCCCACCCCTCTTTGCGGGCAGCCCGGTACCGAACTTCAAAAGATCTACTTCCTCAAGTCGCAAGCAGGCAAGGGCTTTGGCAAGCAACTTCTACACTTCATTTTTGAATCAGCCCGAGAACGCAATCAAAGCCTGATCTGGCTCGATGTTCTGAAGACCAATACCAGTGCGCAGCACTTCTATGAAGGCTTCGGGTTCAGGGCCCTTGGCGAAATACCGTTCAGTACTGACAAGGCAGATATCGGCATGATTGTGATGCGCTGCGACCTCGGCCCGTAGCCACTCGCAGGCCAGAGCCAATACCAACTGCACCCGGATACACACCTCAAATAAAAATAATCGAGGGTCGTAAGCCGCCATGAATATTCTCTACGATGAGCGCGTCGACGGCGTGCTGCCTGACGTCGACAAGGTCGTGCTACTGCACACCTTGCACACACGCCTGCCGGATCTCGAAGTCCTGCATGAACGCGAAGAACTCAAGCCCTACGAGTGCGACGGGCTTTCGGCCTATCGCACCACACCGCTGCTGGTGGTGTTGCCCCGCCACTTCGACGAGGTGCAAGGCGTGCTGCGTATCTGTCATGAGCTGCGCGTGCCGGTGGTCGCACGCGGGGCCGGCACGGGGTTGTCCGGTGGTGCCTTGCCGCTGGAAAAGGGCGTGCTGCTGGTTATGGCGCGCTTCAACAAGATCCTCCATATCGACCCTGCCGCCCGCACAGCACGGGTTCAGCCAGGGGTGCGCAATCTGGCGATCTCCCAGGCCGCTGCCGCCTTTGACCTGTACTACGCGCCTGACCCTTCCTCGCAAATCGCCTGTTCAATCGGCGGCAATGTCGCGGAAAACGCCGGTGGCGTGCATTGCCTGAAATACGGCCTGACCGTGCACAACCTGCTCAAGATCGAGGTCCTGACCGTCGACGGCGAACAGCTGACCCTGGGCAGCGACGCCCTCGACTCCCCCGGTTTTGATCTGCTGGCGCTGTTTACCGGCTCCGAAGGCATGCTTGGGGTGATCACCGAGGTCACGGTCAAGCTGCTGCCCAAACCGCAAACTGCCAAGGTGCTGCTGGCCGCATTCGACAGTGTCGAGAAAGCAGGCCGGGCCGTGGCTGAGATCATCGCCGCCGGCATCATCCCCGGCGGGCTGGAGATGATGGACAACCTGGCCATCCGCGCCGCCGAAGACTTTATCCACGCAGGCTACCCTGTCGATGCTGAAGCCATCTTGCTGTGCGAACTCGATGGTGTTGAGGCCGATGTCCACGATGACTGCAACCGTGTGCGTCAGGTGCTGGAGCAGGCCGGAGCCACAGAAGTGCGTCAGGCCAGAGACGAGGCTGAACGGGTGCGTTTCTGGGCCGGGCGCAAAAATGCCTTCCCTGCCGTGGGCCGCCTTTCACCGGATTACTACTGCATGGACGGCACCATACCGCGCCGCGAGCTGCCGGGCGTGCTGCAAGCCATTGCCGCCTTGTCGGCCGAGTACAACCTGCGGGTGGCCAATGTGTTCCATGCCGGTGACGGCAATATGCACCCGCTGATTCTGTTCGATGCCAACCAGCCCGGCGAACTGGATCGCGCCGAAGCCCTGGGCGGCAAGATCCTTGAACTGTGCGTAAAGGTCGGCGGCAGCATTACCGGCGAGCACGGTGTGGGCAGGGAAAAGATCAACCAGATGTGCGCGCAGTTCAACAGCGATGAGTTGACCCTGTTCCATGCCGTCAAGGCCGCTTTCGACCCGGGCGGCCTGCTCAACCCCGGCAAAAATATCCCGACCCTGCATCGCTGCGCCGAATTTGGCGCCTTGCATGTGCATATGGGGCAGTTGCCATTTCCCGAGCTGGAGCGCTTCTGATGGGCGAGGATTTCGATAACGGCCGCGTGCTGCTGGAGCAGGTCAATCAAGCCCTGCAATACGCCACCCCGCTGCGTATCCAGGGTGCCAACAGCAAGATGTTCCTGGGGCGCGACGTGGCCGGCGAAGTGCTCGACACGCGCGGCCATCGCGGCATCGTCAGCTATGACCCGACCGAGTTGGTGATCACGGCGCGTTGCGGTACGCCGCTGTCAGAGTTGGCCCATGCGCTGGAGCAGGCACAACAAATGCTGCCCTGCGAGCCCCCCTCCTTCGGCGACGCCACGGTGGGCGGCATGATTGCCAGCGGGCTGTCGGGGCCGCGTCGCCCTTGGGCGGGCTCGGTCAGGGACTATGTGCTCGGCACGCGCGTCATCACCGGGCACGGCAAGCATTTACGCTTTGGCGGCGAGGTGATGAAAAACGTTGCCGGCTACGATCTGTCACGGCTAATGGCGGGCAGTTACGGCTCGCTTGGGGTGATCACCGAAGTATCGCTCAAGGTGCTGCCCAAACCTCGGCAATGCCTGAGCATCAGCCTGCAGATGGACACTGATCTTGCCCTGCTGCGCCTGGCCGAGTGGGGCCAGCAACCGTTGCCGATCAGCGCCGCCTGCCACGACGGTGAGCGCCTGCATCTGCGTCTTGAAGGCGGCGAAGGCTCGGTGGCGGCGGCTCATGTGCGTCTGGGCGGCGAACTGCTGGATACTTCTTTCTGGGCTGACCTAAACGAGCAGCGCCTGGCGTTCTTCGACGAAGGCCAGCCCCTTTGGCGCCTGTCCCTGCCCAACAACACGCGCGCCCTCGCCCTGCCCGGTCGCCAACTAATTGATTGGGGCGGCGCCCAGCGCTGGCTCAAGTCGGATGCGGAGGCGAGTTTGATTCGCACTGCCGTCGCCGAAGTCGGCGGGCATGCCACCTGTTACCGCCACGGCCTGGTCGACAGCCCGTTCCAGCCGCTGCCGACCGCCCTGCTGCGCTACCAGTGCAACCTCAAACAACAACTCGACCCGCAGGGCATCTTCAACCCCGGTCGACTGTACGCGGAGCTTTGAGCCATGCAGACCACCCTGAGCGAACAAGCCCGCCAACTGCCCCGCGCCGAAGAGGCCGAAAGCATCCTGCGCACCTGTGTGCACTGCGGATTCTGCAACGCCACCTGCCCGACCTATCAGTTGCTCGGCGATGAACTGGATGGCCCCAGAGGGCGGATTTACCTGATCAAGCAGGTGCTGGAGGGTAACCCGGCCACCTACAAGACCCAGCAGAATCTGGACCGCTGCCTGTCGTGCCGCAATTGCGAAACCACCTGCCCCTCCGGCGTCGACTATCACAACCTGCTGGATATCGGCCGGGCGGTGGTCGATGCGCAGGTGCCGAGGCCGCTCGGCCAGCGCTTGTTGCGCGTAGGTTTGCGCAGCGTGGTGCCGAATGCGGCGCTGTTCAGGGGCCTTGTCAGCAGCGGTCAGGTATTGCGCGCATGGCTGCCCGCGCCCCTGCAAGACAAGTTGCCGCGTAACAGGACTGCGGCAAAAACACGCCCGGTAAACCGCCATGCCCGGCAGGTGCTGCTGCTCGAAGGCTGCGTGCAGCCAAGCCTGTCACCCAATACCAATGCAGCGGCGGCCCGAGTACTGGACCGCTTGGGCATCAGCGTGACGCCGGCCCGTGAAGCCGGCTGCTGCGGTGCCGTGGATTATCATCTGGACGCCCAAACGACGGGGCTTGATCGCGCCCGACGCAATATCGACGCCTGGTGGCCGGGGATTGAAAGCGGGGCCGAAGCCATCGTACAAACCGCCAGCGGTTGCGGCGCTTTTATCAAGGACTACGGCCATCTGCTGCGCAGCGACCCGGCCTATGCCGAAAAGGCCGCAAAAGTCAGTGCACTGGCCAGGGATCTAGTGCAAGTGCTGCGCGATGAGCCGCTGGAAAAGCTCGGCGTGCGCAGTGATCAACGCCTGGCATTCCACTGCCCCTGCACCTTGCAGCACGGGCAAAAACTCGGCGGCGCGGTGGAAGGCATTCTCACCCGACTGGGCTTCAAGCTGACCGCCGTACCCGACAGCCACCTGTGCTGCGGCTCGGCGGGCACTTACTCGCTGACCCAGCCCGAACTGTCGCGGCAACTGCGCGACAACAAACTCAATGCCCTGGAGAGCTGCCAGCCCGAGGTGATTGTTACGGCCAATATAGGCTGCCAGGCTCACCTCGACAGCGCAGGAAGAACACCGGTGCGGCACTGGATTGAGCTGGTTGAGGGGGCGTTGCCCTCAAACAGTGTTGGGCTACCCACGTAGACGAAAACCTTGGCTCAATAAAAGCCAGACGATTCAGTACATCAGCATTCAAGCCTGAACCTGCTGGCCAATGGTACGGTGGATACTCTGAAGAGAAGCCAGATTGTAGGGAGGGGGCCGAACTCAATTGTAGCTGCAGCAACAGCAGAGAGCTGCTGCTCAGCATCGCTCAATATTGAGTCGTCTTGAATATCGAGCTTATTTCGAAGGACTGTCGACCCAGGATAGCAATAGGAATCTTGACCGACTCCATATTTATCTGACATCAGCCACGAGTCTTGGAGAAAGACTTCAATACGTCTTCACGCGAAGGCAATTTTCGTTCCGAGTCTGCAAGTGTCACTTTGAACCCTTCCAGACGCAGACTGGCCGTGTAGTTAGAGTTGCGCGTTTTGGCGGCATAGGCCCTTTTGGTTTCAAGGCTGATTGTTGCCATTGGACTGAACCTCGTTGAACTGTTCGTAGCCAGATTGTAGCCCATTTGCCCCATGTGTGACCTGCCGGGGCAAATTCATCAGACAAGAAGGCTTTCATAGGCCAAACCCGGAGTTAGAACTCATACCTTTGCCCCCAACCGGGCAAGCACCTCGTCTATCAGTGGGTTAGCCCGATCGGCATTCCAGGCCACGGCGGTGGTGACCACATTGAGCTTCTGGCTCAGCGCGCGAAACACCACATTGGCCGGGGCCAGCTTTTTCAGGGACGCAGGCACCAGCGCAATGCCCTGACCATAGCTGACAAAGGCAATTTGCGAAGCCACCGAGCGCACTTCATGCAGCACCCGCGGGGAAAAGCCGCTGGCCCGGCAGGTAGCGATCAGATTGTCGAAGTACACCGGGCTGACCTTGCGCGAAAACATCACCAGCGGCTCATTGGACAAGCTCGACAGGCTGATCCGCGTGCGCGCCGCCAGGGGGTGATCGCTGGGCAGGGCCACTACCAGGCGATCCTCCAGCAGCGGCAATGATTTGATCGACGCGCCCAGATCACCGTCCAGGCGGGCAAAAGCCAGATCGATATCGCCAGCCTCCAGCGCCGGAACCGCCTCGACACTGTCAATTTCCCGCACGGAGACGGTCAGGTGCGGGTAATCCTCTTTCAATTGCTCAATCAGCCCCGGCAGCACATCGAACATGGCGGTTGAGATCGCACCGATGGTCAGCATCCCCGACTGCCCCGTCAGCGCTTCTTCCACGGCCAGCTCCAGGCGCTCCAGCTGCTCGGCAAACTTGCGCACTGCGGGCAGGATTGCCGCGCCCACCGGGGTCAGCTTGGCGCCCCGGCGCGAGCGCTCGAACAACTTGACCTTGAGCGCCTGTTCCAGCACCTGGATCTGCTCGCTCAATGGCGGCTGGGACATGCCAAGGCGCTTGGCGGCACGGCCGAAATTCTGCTCTTCGGCAACGGCCAGAAACAGCCACAAATGACGGATCAGGCGGAAATTGATCATGTTTAATCCATAGGTTCAACGTATCTAAAGCTTACGTTAACAGGAATATACCTATCAATCTGCCTCGCCGACACTGGGCATCTTCACTACCTGAGGGGCTGTGCGATGACTCACCCAAGCAAGACCTTGCTCGAACGCCTGGCGGCACTGGATACCAACACGGTATCCGATGCCCTGGATTTCCTCGGCCTGACAGGCGCCACTGTGGGGCTGCGGCCCCTGTGGAACTGCCCGAAGATTGTCGGCCGCGCCAGCACCGTGCTGCTGGCCGCCAAATCCGACAAGACGCCCGGAGTGCACCTGATCTCTCCTGTGGTCGAACAGATCAGCAGCGATGACCGGGTACTGGTGATCGCTGGCGGTATCGAGGGCATTTCCTGCTGGGGCGATATTCTCGCCAATGCGGCAACCGCAAAACAGCTGCGTGGCACTGTTATCGACGGTTTCAGCCGTGATATCGACGGCAGCGCATCGATTGGCTACCCGGTTTATGGTCGTGGCGTAACCATGATCAGCGCACGCAACCGAGCCGCGCAGATCGGTGCCGGATGTACGATCAAGGTGGCGGGCGTAGACGTCAACGAAGACGATTATGTGATCGCCGACAACTGCGGCACGGTGTTTGTGCCCCAGGGCCATATCGAGCAGGTTATCGAGCTTGGCGAGCGGATCACCCGCCGCCAGGCCCTTATGCTGGAAGCAGTACGCAGTGGCAGCTCGGTAGCCGAGGTCATGCATGACAACCATTTCGACGCCATTGCCCCGGAGCACGCCTGATGAATCTTGAAGATAAAGCACTGGTCGCCCTGTTTGACGGCCTGGACACGCCAGGCGTCTCCGATGCACTGGACAAACTCGGCCTGCCCGGCCAGTGCCTGGGCATCGCGCCACTGGGCAACTACAGCCAGGTTGTTGTCGGCCCGGCGTTTACCGTGCAGTACGTTTCGGCCAGCGTGCCTGCCGGCACCGTGGGTGATTTTATCGACGCGGTGCTGCCCGGTGATGTGGTGGTGATCGACAATGCCGGACGCACCGACTGCACTGTGTGGGGCGATATCATGACCCAGTACGCCGGTAGCCGGAACATCGCCGCTACGGTGATCGATGGTGTGTGCCGTGACGTCAACAAGGCCTTGGGCGACGGTTATCCGGTCTTCAGCAAGGGCCGCTTTATGCGCACCGGCAAGGACCGCGTGCAAGTGCAGTCGCTCAACCAGCCCGTCTCCATTGGTACCGCCCGGGTCTGCGCCCGCGATATCGTGGTTGCCGATGCCAATGGCGTGGTTATCGTGCCCCGTGCCCGGGCAGCTGAAGTGGCCGCCTGTGCGCGTCAGATCGAGTTGGTCGAAGCCGATATCCGCGCCCTGATCGCCCAAGGTCAAACCCTTGAAAGTGCCCGCGCTGCCCTGGGTTATCACAACCTGCAGAGGAAAGCCTGATGAACCACTTTTACCAACGGGCCAAAGCCCTGGGCAGCTCGACGCTGTATGAGGCTTCTCATCTGCCTTGCGCCGTAGACAGTGAAATCCGGCCGATCTGGGAGGGTGCCTTTATCGCCGCCCCGGCTTACCCGTTGCAGTGTGCGCCAGGTGACAACCTGGCCCTGCATCTGGCCCTGGAGCGCGTACCCCGTGGCAGCGTGCTGGTGGTAGGCACCGGCAACTTTATTGCTGGCTACTGGGGTGAGGTACTCACCGTTGCGGCGCAAGCGGCCGGGGTGGTCGGCCTGGTTATCGATGGTGGCGTTCGCGATATCGCAGCGCTGAAAAAACATCAGTTTCCGGTATTTGCCCGCGGTATTTCGGTCAAGGGCACGCTCAAGACTTGCGCACCTTCAGTGGGGCAAGCCTTCAATTTCGCCGGTGCCCCTGTGGCGCCGGGCGACTGGGTAGTGGCTGACGACGATGGTGTGATCATCATTCCCCAGGCAGATGCGGCGCGCACCCTGGCCGAAGGCGAAGCCCGTGCGGACAAGGAGGCCCAGATGATGCAGGCACTGGCTGAAGGCCACACAACGGTGGAACTGATGAACCTCAGCGAATGGAGAACACGGGCATGAGTGCCGATATTCAACAGCTCAACCTGCGCCTGGCCAGCGCGCAGCCTTCGGCGACCTACCGGATCATGGATCGGGTAGCAGAACGTCGGGCACAAGGCGCGCAGATTATTTCCCTGTGCGCTGGCGAGCCGGACTTTGACACTCCCGAGCATGTGCGGGGCGCTGCTATCCAGGCGATTGAGTACGGCCATACCCGCTACACCCAGGTTGCCGGTGTGCGCTCACTGCGAGAAGCAGTGGCGGCCAAATTCCGTCGCGAAAACGGCCTGGATATCAGTTGGCAGGACACCCTGGTCTGCAACGGCGGCAAGCAGGTGATCTACAACGCCCTGGCTGCGACCCTCAACGAAGGTGATCAGGTCATAGTTCCGGCGCCGTACTGGGTCAGCTACCCCGAGATGGTGCAGTTGTGCGGTGGTGAAACCCGCATTGTGAGCTGTGATGCCGCGACCGGCTTCAAGCTGACACCTGCGGCGCTGGCTGCGGCTATCACGGCACAAACCCGCTGGCTGATCCTCAACTCACCGTCCAACCCCACCGGAGCCGTATACAGCCACGAAGAGCTGCAAGCCCTGGCCGAGGTATTGCTGGCCCATCCCCATGTGCTGATTCTGGCTGATGATATCTATGAACACCTGATCTTCGACGACCAGCCGTTCCACACCCTGGCCCAGGTAGAGCCACGGCTGGCGGCACGCACCCTGACCATGAACGGCGTGTCCAAGGCCTATGCCATGACCGGTTGGCGTATCGGCTTTGCCACCGGCCCGCGCTGGCTGCTGCAGGCCATGGAAAACCTGCAAGGCCAGCAGACCTCGGGAGCCTGCTCGATCTCGCAACAGGCTGCACTCGCGGCACTGGAGGGGCCAAAAGACTTTATTCATGCCAGCCGCGCTGCATTCCAGAGCCGTCGCGACCTGATGGTCAAGCTGCTCAACGATATCCCGGGGCTGGAGTGCGCAAGTCCCGCAGGCGCCTTTTACGCGTTCGCCTGTTGTGCCGGTTTGATCGGTCGCACCACTGCGGCAGGTCGGGTACTGCACACCGACGAAGACGTCGCCCACGCCCTGCTCGACGAAGCGGATGTGGCCGTGGTACATGGCAGCGCCTTTGGGCTGGGGCCGTATATCCGTATTGCCTATGCGCTGGATGATGCCTCTTTGCGCAAGGCTTGCGAAGCGATCGGACAGTTCTGTCATTCCTTGCGTTGACTCGTAGCCTGCTGTGGGAGCGAGCCTGCTCGCGATGCAAACAACGCGGTATGCCAGTCATACCGAGTCGATACCATCGCGGGCAAGCCCGGCTCCCACAGGTTCGACGATGACCTTGTAAGCCACACCTTTAATGACACGAAACCTGCCAAAGCTGATCCACCCGGGTGGTATAGCTGTGGCTCATCAATTCCCTTTTCATTCCCCAGTCCGGGTTGCCCGGTACGCTGGCCGCCCGCAGCGTGCCCCTGCCCCAGCGGCCATTGATGGCATCCAGTACCGCCATCACCCTCGAAGCCTCTGCCGGTTGGTTCACGGCAAACAGGTCATCGGAAAACTCGCCCGGCTGGCGCAGGTCCAGCAGCATGACCTCGGCCTTGCTGTATCTGAAACCGGGCTGGAACACATGCTCCAGCGCATCCACCGCCGCCTTGGTCAGCAGCCGTACATCATCGGTCGGGTATGGCAAGGTCACCACCACGCCCTTGGCATATTTCGCTTCGTCCGGGTTGAACATGCCCGTGCGAATGCTGACCCGGACCTTCTGGCAGTACGACTTTTGGCCCCGCAGTTTTTCCGAAGCGCGCATCATATAGGTGGCCACGGCCTCCTTGATCGGCGCCAGTTCGGTCAGGCGTTTGCCAAACATACGGCTGCAGCAGATCTCCTGCCTGGGCGGGTCGGGCTCGTCCAGGGCCAGGCATGAGGTGCCGGACAGCTCACGGGCGGTCTTTTCGATCACCACACTGAATTTCTTGCGCAGCGACCACGGATCGGCTTTGGCCAGGTCCATCGCGCTGCGAATACCCATGCCTTCAAGGTGTGCCGTCATGCGCCGCCCTACCCCCCAGACTTCCGACACTGCGGTATTGCGCAACACCCAGTCGCGCTCATGGTCGCCACACAGGTTCACCACTCCGCCGGTATGGGCCTGCAAGCGCTTGGCGGTGTGATTGGCCAGCTTGGCCAGGGTCTTGGTATGCGCGATACCGACCCCCACCGGAATCCCCGTGCATTGCAGGATGCGGCTGCGCAACTGTCGACCCATGGCGGTGACATCGGCGATACCGCTCAGGTCGGCAAATGACTCGTCGATGCTGTACACCTCCACCGCAGGCACCATCGACTCGATCAGGCTCATCACCCGCTCGCTCATATCGCCATACAACGCATAGTTGGACGAGAACGCGACAATCCCCAACTGTTCCAGCCGCTGCTTGATCTGAAAATACGGCTCGCCCATTTTTACATGGGGTTTGGCGTCATAACTGCGGGCAATCACGCAGCCGTCATTGTTGCTCAGCACCACAATGGGCACCTTGGCCAGGTCGGGCCTGAACACACGCTCGCAGCTGGCGTAAAAGCTGTTGCAATCAATCAGGGCGAAAACCGGGTCAGGCTTAGTGGCCATGGCTGCGAACTGTGTAGGTGATTACGCCCCAGACTGAAAGCTCATCGCCTTCCAGTACATAACGATCCGGGTACTTGGGGTTTTCTGATTGCAGGACAACGCTTTTGCCACGCAAACACAGGCGTTTGCAGATCGGGTCGTTATTGAGCAGCGCTACCACCACATGCCCGTGCCCAGGCTCAATGGCACGGTCCACCACCGCCAGGTCCCCGGAGAAAATCCCCACGCCCTGCATGCTGTCGCCGTCGATGCGCACCAGATACACATGGGGCGCACGGATACCGAGCAGCTCATCGAGGGATATCTCCTTCTCGATATGATCCGCCGCCGGTGACGGAAACCCGGCGGGGACTTTGAAAGAGCAAAGTGGCAGGCGAACGCCATCTTCAGCAATGGGACCGAGGGAAGTGAAGCTCATGACGCACGCCTTAGGTTAACTGTATGAATGTACAGTTAACTGTGTAGGAGCATTCTGGTCAATTTTTCTGACAGAAATTTCGACGAGAGGCGTGGGTGGGTGGTTTATAGCCTCCGGAACGGGTTTGTCGGGAACTGTGAGCTGTAGTCATGGGCGAACAGGGTTTCACTTTCAATCTGAGCGAAATGGCTCTGGGGTACTTCAGCCAAATTAATGAAATTACCGTTGTCGATGAACTCAATATCGGTGGGGTGCTGCTGTGATGTCAGTTGATGGAAAATCCAGGTGCTGCTCATGTTTGGGGTGTTGAAGTAGTCAGTAAATACGTTATTGAACAACGTCGATGGTGGCACATACGGGTTCTGATAAAGCGGTACAAGAGCATTGACGGCATTGTAAGTAATCTCGAACTGAGGATCCTGCGGCATACGGGGGGTGCGGTCAAAAACTCCAGATAAAGCTGGATACAGACTCTCCGAAAGTCTATGCGGCACCGGGTAAGTCACCCAAGGGTCGATGACCAGCGGATCGAGGTGTGGGTCGCCCAGTAGCGCGAATGTGTGCCCGGGAATTTGGGCAATATGAACAGGGGTCAACCCTGCGTTGCGTGAAGACGATGCGACCAAACTGGAACTGACAGCGGCGTATTCGTCGCAGTTTCCGGTACCTGCGGCAACGGCGTGTGCAGCACTGGTCTGGGTCGTCAGCTGAGCACCGGGGCTGGAACGCATCATGGAGGTCAGCGTCATAGAGAGCTCTTGGCTATTGGATATAGAACCGATCTGATTGCCTGCCCCCATATACAGTAGTGCTCGTGTAGTCCAGATCGTGTCATAAGCCAGTCGGTAACTGTCGACATCAGCCGTATTCAGGACCTGGCTGGATGTGTTATGCCCCACCGCTGTGCGTGTGGACTGGGGAGCCGGAGTGCGGGGGACAGTACTGTACGGATCGACCTCGTACTTCATGAGGCCCAGGTGATCCTTGTTCTTGAGAGGGTTGTTGGCAACAAAACCGTATAAGTTCAAACCGTCTGCCACTCCTGCCGGATCAGGGCTGGTCCAGCGCTGTAGCCAGGGCGCGTAGTAGCGCAAGCCGTAGTAATACAACCCCGTCGCATCGCGCTCGCGCCCCGAATAGCGGATGGTCTTGTAATTGGCCTCGATGGCGTTGCGCCCCACCCACCAGGCACTGCCGCCGTACGGGTAATACCCTTCCTGACTGATCAACCGCGCCTGTTGATCCAACTCTATACTGCTGCTGCCCAAGTGATCGCCAAGGTTGTAGCGCAGTTGATCATTGGCCAACCCGTCGGGTTGCCCAGCTTCCCAGTGCAAAACCCGAACGCCGCTGCGCCCGGCGACAACATTGAGCACTTGCAGGGTTTCACCAGTGGCCGTATTGGTGCGCAACTCCAAACTTGGCAAATAGCGCACCTCGGCCTTGTGCTCCACACTGTGGGCCTTGCTGTGACGAATTTTGCGCACGCGATGGCTGCCGCTATCGTAGATATACACTTCATTATCACTGCTCGACTCGGCTCGCTCCACCGGCGTCACCTGATGCAGTTGATTGCGCAGGTCCCAGTTCAAGTCTTGTCCGGGTTGAAGTTGCTGCAGGTTGCCGTTACCGTCGAAGGCTGTGGCAAGGTCGCCCTCATCCTTGACCACGCTGCGGTTGCTGTATGCCGCCACCAGCATTTCACGGGTATAGGACTGGGCACCGACATGCCGCAGGACAGTCAGATTACCGCTGGCATCGTAGCTATAGTGCCGGGTGTAGTTGGCCAACTGAGCAGAATCGACCGGCGTCAGTTGCAACCCTGGCAGATCAGGACCTCGCGCCGATGGGGCAGACTCTCGACCGGTGGTTTCAACCAACTGGTACAGGCTGTCGTAGTGATAGGTACTGACTGGCGCAATTCGTTGATTATTGAAGTGTTGCACCGATTGGGCATCATCACGAATACTCAGAATATTGCCCACCGGATCATAGCCATAATTCAAGTCCTGCAGCAGTGTGCCATCATCCTTCCGGGAGAGCAGTTGCTGCAGTCGAGCATCGACGGGCGAATAGCGGGCGATGGTGATCACCCCGTTACCAGCCGTTTCGCTATCGATCTGGCCAAAGGCGTTGTAACTGATCTGCGACAGTAGTCTCTGCTCGGCCTGACCAGCCAATTGCAGCCAAATACTGCTTAATTGTCCGGTCACGTTGTGGGTCGAACGCTGGCGATGGCCCATGGCATCAGTGTGTACCAGCGACTCTCCCAACGCGCTATATGTCAAGCTTGTGAGTGCCCCTGCACCCGGTTCGAGCAATGCATCGCACAAAGGCTCTGCCAATGGCCAGTCCGGGGCAGTCTCCTGGATCAGGAAACGGCGGGAGTGCTGCATGATATCGCCAGACAGACTAGCCTCATGCAGCACTTGACTGCCCGCAGGATCGTCGTGACGGATCAACCGGCAGCATAGATTATGCGTCGCGGCTTCTGGGCTGGCGTCGGCATAACGCAAGTGCTCCACGCAGCACTCATCTTGGCTGCGAGCCCGTTCAAATATCGCCACGGGACGCAATAGGAGGTCATATTCCAGGCGTGAAGTACTTCCACGACTGTCCCAGCGTTGCAAGACATGGCCTGACAACATAGGCAGGTTGACCCTCCACCCAGCGTCAACATTGCTGTTGGCCAGCACCTGCCCCGACAAGTTGTACACCGACGTCTGATTGGCAGGCAACGCTACCTGAGTCTGCGCCAGGAACCATAGCCGGGGATCCCATCGGGCAATCAAATGGCCGGCAGCATCATGGACCTGTCGGCTGACTCGCGCCTGCGTAATGTCATCTGTCAGGGCGCGATGGTAGGCAATGGTTCTCACAGGCAAACGTCGGGGGTCGATGACGGCAAGGGTTGGGGTGTGACAATAAATACCTGGGCTCATGAAATACTCTCCCGTGCCAAGTGCCCATTGTTCTCCATGACTTTCTTTGACAAAGCCGATCGTCATCCGGCAAATAGCAGAACCTAAGGTCTGTAATAATCAGATTTTCGGAGCAGCGTATCGTTAAAGTTATGGTGCTGTTCCACGAAGTATAGTGACTGCCTTTTGCCCTCTTATACTTTCTCGATTGAAGAACCTTTCAATCCCGTACCCCCCAACACATCGTCTGCACCCTGATATGAGGGTGGCTTGCCAACGGCTCCCATTCATCCATAAAACTGAAGCCTTGCTTCAGATAGAAGCTGGCAGCTCTTGCATTGTCCGGGGATACGTCGAGATAAACCTGCTTATGCCCGCCCTGCAACGCCCGGGCCTTGACTGCGCCCACCAGCCCGGCGGCCACGCCAGCGCCGCGCAAACCGGGCTCGATCCACATGCCGATCAGGTTGTAGCGCCGGTTTTCGCTCAACCCGGCGCCGATCATGCCCACCGCCTTGCCGCCCGTGATGGCCAGCCAGAATTGCGTCCCCGTCCTTGAGTCGGCACGCTCTTGCCACTGCTCGTCGGTGTAGCTGGCCGCCGTTTGATAACTCACGCCAAATGCCGTCGGTGCATCCTGAAGTGCGGCAAGGCGAACCTGCTTTAACAACACCCAGTCACTGGTTTGGGTCAATCGAATATCCATACCCTTCCCTGCTACGTCCGTGATTTTTCAAAGCGGATATCACCCTCAGGCAAATTCGCCACCGCCTGCCAGCCAAGATTTCGATAAAAACCACTGGCACGGCTGTTTTCAGCGGTTTCCAGCCAAATCGAAGGGTGATGCTGAAACAGAAAATCCTCGGCCCTGGCCATCAGGCTGCGGCCCAGTCCGAGCCCCTCGAATTCGGGCAGGACAAAAGCGGCAAACACACAGCCATCCTCGGCATCCGCCATGGCAAACCCCGCCGCAATACCTTCGACCTCAGCCACCCAGATGCAGGGCGCCGCTTCCATCGCCTGGCGTATGGCGTCGGGGGTAATGCCCATTTCAGTTAACTGCTCGCAGGAAAGATGGTTCTCCCTGACGCTGGTGCGGATAGCAAAAATTGCCGGGATATCCGCCTGCTCGGCGAGTCTTATGGTTTTTTTCATGAGTTCAGGGCTCCATCCCTTGCAGCTTGCGCTGCAGGCGCTTGAGATAGCTATTGACGATAAGTTTGTGCGCTGGCCCGACCGGTAGCATATAGAGGCGACCAAAGGTGTTATGGGTGACGACCGAGGAAGTGATCGTCAGCTCGCGATCAACCAGCGAAACGCAGGTCATGACATCCAGATGCCGGTCACGCTCGGTCAGCACCAGTACCTCGGGGGCGCTGTACTCCACCCGAAAGAAATCCAGATAGTCGCCCGCCTGCACGGCCTCACGCCGGGTACCGGAGAAGCCACCGATGCGCTTTACGCCAAATAACGCAGAAATCCCGTCTCGGGTTCGAAAAGCCAGGCGCATCAGCGGCCCCTGCTCGGCGGTCATCAGGTTCCAGGCTTGCAAAGCCGTGATCTGCACAGGCAGCAGGATCGATCTGCTGTCATGGTAATCAAGCTCGGGCAGCGGGCGCAGGGTATGGACAGGTGCTGTGGCCACTAACGGTTATCTCCCTGATAAAAGTTAAATAATGCAACTGAAGCCTTAGCGCCCCGGCTGCCATTGCGGGTATACCGCAAGGCCCTCATGTTCAAGCCACGGGGCATCCTGCTCAGCCCAAATATGGTATTGCGGGCGATCGCCCGGGTCCTCGTCCAGGGTCGCAACACGAACAATCACAACCGCGGCTCCGTCACGTTCAGCCACAAGGTGGCAACCACATAGCGAGCAAAAGCGCCGCAGCTTGCCGGGGGAAGACTCGTAGTTGCTCAGCTTTTCCTGCCCCCTTGTCCAATGGAAGTGCTCACGCAATACACCGGCCGTGGTGACAAATGCAGCAGCATGGGTTTTGCGACACGACTGGCAATGACAATGGCTGACAGGCATGTCGATACGGTCAATTTCATAGCCAACGGCACCGCAGGCGCAGCTTCCTTTCATAACAGATTCCTTTTTATAAGCCTGCTCAGAATAGCTGTTGCCAAGCAAGCGTCCAACAAGACTAATACTGCGCCTGCCCAATGGGCCGCGGGTAATGAAAGTGTGCTGGCATATACTTCTTAAACTCAAGCTGCAGTCTCTTATGCTCCAAACAATCGCTGCCCAACAAAGTGATATTTTCCACCCCAACCCTCTGATACGAAAGCCCCCCGCCCAACCCCAGCATTCGATACGCGCGTTCAAACTCCGCTATCCACGCCAGTTGAAAGTCATGCAACTGTGCGCTGACTTTTTGGCGCCGCGCTTGGTTCACCATAGGAAAAAGTTTTTTTCCAACACCAAAATAGTCACTGTAAAACATCTCTAGCGTGTGTTGAACACGCCACGCAGGGCTGTAATACCTGTCCGTAAAACCATACTGCCCAAGTATTAAATTATTAGAAATGACCGCCGCCACGATGGCCGTTAAAAAGGCTTCATTGCGGTCCTCTTCAGGCGATACAACAGGATGGTCGAACAGACGCCAAAATTGCGAGGCAAGCACGCCTGCCAATTGGTCAGCATCAAACTCGATTATCCGTCTAAGAGTATCATCCAGCGCCGCCTCGGCATCCGGAACTGGAGCTTCATGGACCTCCCCAGAGTGTTCTGGCTTGCCTCTTAAATAACAGACATGGCCACGAAAAAAGTGCGCAAACTCATGAAAAACCACCATCATTGATGCCTTAATGCTCATGTCCGTTGCAATCGCACGAAAATCTGCATTTTCCGATAAATTGCATAGCCGCCCCTGCTTTGGCACAAACACCTCTTCCCCGGGGTTTTCACCACGCAAAAGGCTGGCAAGAAATCCAGGTGTCGAAAAACTCCCGTGCAGCCTGTCGAGATTCTCAAACAGCACGCCAATATTTAGGAAAATCAATGCTGTATTTTCTTTTTCATCGAAAGACAGTCTGACCCAAGCATTAAAATTCAAAGAAGGAACGATGATCACTGCATATTGCCATGGGTAGAGCAGCTGGCCTTTTTTCCGAGGTTTAAAAACCACCAGTTTCGACACCCAAAACAAGAGTTGTGAGAAAGCATCGTCAAATATTTTCCGGCTGCTCGCAGACAAACCAAGTGAATCTACATACTCCCTATTGAATCGAGCGCCACGTCCAAATTTCCCTTCAATAATCGAGCACGCCTCCTGTTTGATTTGCACTGGAATATTCCCGAGGCAAAACACTTGTGCGTGTTTATCATAATAACGATCAAACGGGTCCCCCTCCCATTTCGAGAGCCTTGAATTTGCCCTGCAAAAGCGGTCCAGATTAAAAAAAGATTTGATATCCATATTTTGCCGTCCTTATTTTGAAGCTGTACTACCCGCCAGTTATCAGACCTGTTCACCACGTTCAACTGCTTACCATCGTTTGAACCAGGGTTGGCGATTTGCAGGCAGTCAGCAAGGGCGATTGCCCGCGCTGCTCACTTACCTGCCAATAGGCTTCCCAGTTACTCAACTCAAGCTCCTTCTTGATAATCACGTCTGTCATACCCTATCTCGCAAACAGATGGCTCCATCTGAAATCAGCACTACGAGTGTGTACCAAAGGCTGCCTAAGATAAGCCATAACTCCCCACAAATACCGCCTGCCGCACACGGCGCACAAAAACACGGAGATTGCCCGATGAGCCTTTCTGCTGCCTGTGAACACCCGCCCCTTGCCCAGGCCCTGTGCGATGAATTGAGCCAGTTGCTCGGCACCCGGTTCTCCACCTCGGCCAGCGTACGCGAGCACCATGGCAGCGATATCTCAGCTCTCGACCCCATGCCGCCGGATGCCGTCGCCTATGCCAACAGCCTTGAGGATATCGTGACTATCAGCAGCGCCTGTTATCGCCACGACACACCGATGATCGCCTATGGCAGCGGCACCTCTCTGGAAGGCTGGTTACAGGCGGCCCACGGCGGCGTGAGCATTGATGTGTCGGGGATGAACCAGGTGCTCGCCATTCGCGTTGACGATATGGACGCCACCGTGCAACCGGGGGTAACCCGCAAGCAGTTGAATGCGGCCCTGCATGGCACCGGGCTGTTTTTCCCCATCGACCCCGGTGCCGATGCATCCCTGGGCGGTATGGCAGCGACCCGCGCTTCCGGTACCAATGCGGTGCGCTACGGCACCATGCGCGAAAACGTGCTGGCCATGACCGCGGTCCTGGCTGATGGTCGCGTGATCAACACCGGTGGCCGGGCGCGCAAGTCCTCCGCGGGTTATGACCTGACCCATTTGCTGGTGGGCTCCGGCGGTACGCTGGCGACCATCGCTGAGCTGACCGTCAAACTGCACCCGATTCCCGAAGCCATTTCGGCAGCGGTATGCCGCTTTCCCAGTGTCGACCTTGCCGTACGCGCCGTGATCCAGACCATCCAGCTCGGCGTGCCCATTGCCCGTATCGAGCTGCTCGATGCCTTGACCATGCGCGCACTCAACGCCTACAGCAGCACGCAACTGCGCGAAGCACCCTCGCTGCTCTTCGAATTGCATGGCTCAGAAGCCAGTGTGAAGGAACAGATCGAGACCGTGCGCATGGTCGCTGATGAGCATCAGGGCATGGACTTCGAGTGGGCGGTGCATCCGGAGGATCGCAGCCGCCTGTGGCAGGCCCGGCATGACGGCTATTTCGCCGCCCTCGCCCTGCGTCCCGGTTGCCGTTCCCTGACCACTGATGCCGTGGTGCCGATATCGCGACTGGCCGAGTGCATTGAAGCAACCGCTGCCGACCTTGCCGAGAATGGCTTGCTCGCGCCGATTTTCGGCCATGTGGGCGATGGCAATTTCCATGCGCTGATCCTGGTCGACCCGAACGATGCCGACGAAGTCGAGCGCGCCGAGGCTGTGGCCCACCGCTTGGCCGAGCGGGCAATTGCCATGCAAGGCAGTTGCACCGGTGAACACGGCATCGGCTTGACCAAACAGCACTTTATGCCGGTTGAACACGGCACAAACGCCGTGGACGTGATGCAGGCGATCAAGGCGGCACTCGACCCGAAACAACTGATGAACCCTGGCAAGATTTTCCCCCGCAGGCACTCGGCAGGCTGACGCGCGGTACCATTAACGGCTGCGCACATTCGCGCCCTGCAGGAAGCACCGCCATGGAAATCCGCCAGATCAGATATTTTGTCGCCGTGATCGATTGCGGCAGCCTGTCCAGCGCCGCCCGCCAGGTGCATGTGGCGCAATCGGCATTGAGCAAGCAGATGTCCGCGCTGGAAGACGAGCTGGGGGTGCAGCTGTTCCATCGCAGCCACAACGGCGTGCTTGCCAGCGAAGCCGGCAAGGTTTTCTACGAATACGCCCAGGGCATGCTCAAGCACCTGAGCGATGCCCGCGCCGCCGTCAGCAGCAGCCCAGACTCGGTCAGCGGTTCGATTATCGTGGCGTTGCCGCAGAGTGTCGCCACGATCCTGGCCATGCCGCTGATGCGCGCCGTGGCTGCCCGTTACCCGCAGGTGGCATTTCATCTCAACGAAGAGCTGACCGGCAACGTCATGGACCAATTGCTGCACGGGCGCATTGATCTGGCCCTGTTCAGCGCTATCGACCTGCCCCAACAAGTGCTGTTCAGTGCATTGGTCGAGGAAGACTTTTACCTGATCCACCGGGCCGATGCCGCCGATGCCCCCGCTGCCGGTGAGGTTTCCCTGGAGCAGGCGCTGGCCCGACCGCTGGTGTTTCCCAGCCAGGCCCACGGCCACTGCACCCGCACGCTGGTCGAACACGCGGTAAAACAGCACGGGCTGGGCGTGGGTAAAATCGTCATGGAGGTCAACTCCGTGCATATTCTCAAAAGTGCGGTCGAGGCCGGTATCGGTCACACCATCATGCCGTTGAACCTGGCCGTTCGTGAAATCGAAGACGGCAGGCTGATTGCCCACCGTATTGCGGCAGACGGCCTGTCCCGTACCCTGGGCATTTGCAGCTGTGTCTCGATGCCCGCCAGCCACCTGAAAACCCTGATCAGCGAATTGATCCGCGAAGTCGTGCGCGATATGTGCGCGTGCGGTGACTGGCCGGGAGGCCGTGCGCTCTGATCCTTGACCGCCCCTACAACAACAAGAAAGAGGCTCCAGATGAACAGTTTACCGCCGCTCCCCGGTGACATGCCGGACCATGCCCTGCATTCGGCTTACCGCAAAACCGCATGGCGGGTCATACCGCTGCTGATGGTCTGCTATCTGGTTGCCTATCTGGACCGGGTCAATGTGGGCTTTGCCAAGTTGCAGATGCTCGATGACCTGAAGTTCAGCGAAGCGGTTTACGGGCTCGGTGCCGGGGTGTTTTTTGTCGGTTACCTGATGTTCGAGATCCCCAGTAATATCGCGCTGCACAAGTTTGGCGCCAGACGCTGGATCGCGCGGATCATGATGACCTGGGGCCTGCTGTCGGCCGCCATGATGTTTGTCGAAACGCCCATAAGTTTCTACGTGCTGCGCTTTCTGATCGGCATCGCCGAAGCGGGCTTTTTTCCCGGGATCATTTTCTACCTCACCACCTGGTTTCCGAGCCATCGCCGGGGCGTAATGATTTCCCTGTTTATCGCCGCCCTGCCAATTTCGAGCATGCTGGGTTCGCTGATCTCCGGCCTGATCATGCAAACACTCGATGGCGTGGCCGGCTACGCTGGCTGGCAATGGCTGTTTGTGATCGAAGGCTTGCCGGCAGTGGCATTGGCCGCTGCCGTGTTCTTTCTGCTGCGCGACCGTATTGCCGATGCGCGCTGGCTCAGCCCGGAAGAAAAGCGCGGCATGCAGGCCGCACTGGATCGCGAGGCCAGGGCCAAGGCCCATCATTCCGTACGCGACGGCTTGCTCAACCCGAAAATCTGGCTGCTGGGTGCCGTGTATTTTTGCCTGGTGCTGGGCCAGTACGTGATCAGCTTCTGGATGCCGACCATTATCCGCAACAGTGGCGTGGCCGAACCCTGGGCCATCGGCGTGCTGAGCGCAATCCCCTACTCAGTGGCAACCGTGAGCATGGTGCTGGTGGGGCGCAGCAGTGACCGTTGCCGCGAATACCGTTGGCACCTGGCGATCTGTGCCTTTATCGGCGCAGGCGGGGTGATCTTCGGCACCCTGTTCGGCGCCAGCCTGTGGCTGTCGATGATCGGCCTTACGGTGGGCACGGCGGCAATGATCAGCAGCCTGCCGGTATTCTGGGGCATGCCCACTGCAGTGGTAGGCGGTGCGGCAGCCGCAGCGGGGATTGCACTGATCAACTCCCTGGGCAATGTCGCCGGATTTTTCAGCACCATCGTGGTCGGCTGGCTGACCCAACTGACCGGCAATACCCAAGCGGCGATGTATTTTATGGCCGGCGCCCTGGTGCTCGGCGGGCTACTGGGGTTAAGCGTGTCACGCAGGCAAAGTGATCCGCTTGTGGAGATGAAAACGGCGCCCTGATCAGCTCCCACCGCCGGCGAGTGATTGAGGACGCGTTTGCCAGGGACTTTCCTGGCGATACCCTCAGGCGATTTGTCGCTGTTTATCCGCAGGTCAATCTCCACGTTCGGATCGCGCGCAACGCAGGGGTACTGGCCTTGATGGACCGCAGCGCTAGAGGTAAATAACAACGTGTTTTGCGCTTTTTAATTCATCGTCTGGAGCTATATTTAAATAGACAAATAAAACATTTCATCTAGTCGCAAAGTAACTGATCAATCAGCGTGATCTTATGTTCCTTAAGTTGCCTTTAAAGAATAAATGGATCCTTTATCATGGAACATTAATGTTCTTGAGCCTGCCCCTGGAGCAGGCTCAAGCAGCTTGCAGCCTGATCAGCGCGCCAGGTGATACTGCATACCTTTGTGAGAGCGCCAGCAGCGCGGGACTTAGCGACCTGCTTGGCAATAACAGCCTTGTATTTCCGGCAGGGGGCAGTGGTGTCGTAAACGGCAATATTACCTTCGGGCCCGGTAACGACCTGATCGACATGAACTCTGGCCGCATTGTCGGCAGCGTGACCTTGGGGGACGGAGCTGACCGCTTTCAAATCAGTGCTGGCACCGTTACAGGAGCAGTCTCGCAGGGCGGCGGCATCGATGATTTTGTAATGAGCGGCGGACAGATCCAGTCCCTTGCTCAAGGTGATGGGCACGACACATTCCTAATGAGCAACGGCACTATCGTGGGTGCCTTCGAAGACGGGGATGTGGCAAAACAGACTGGCGGTACTATCGGCCGGGTCGACATGAAGCTGGATAACAATATCTATGACATGTCAGGTGGCACAATTCTCGGCAACCTGGTGACGGGCTTTGGCACCGATACCATTAACGTTTCGGGCGGCACCATAGGCGGCAATATCAGTACCAGTGGGGGCGCTGACCGCATCACCGTCAGCGGCGGAGTCATCTCCGGTGAAGTCCGCGCCAGCACCGGCAACGACACACTGAACTGGCTCAATGGCGGTCAGATCAAGTCGGCGATACTGATGGGGGATGGCGACGATACAAGCGTACTCCGTGGCTTAAGCGAAAATCTGCTGGCCTCTACCCCGACCATCGATGGCGGTCTGGGCAGTGATAAATTGACCTTCGATACCAGCACCTCCAGCACCGCCTCCCGCTATATCGGCTGGGAAACGCTCAATCTCGACAAGTACTCGCGCCTGGATCTGACGGGGGATTTGTTCCTGGGTGACAGCATCAGTGCTACCGGCACGCTTTCCATCGACACCAGCAGTGTGCTGGGCGTGACCCAAGGCAGCATCCGCGCCTACACCGCTGGCAGTTTGGTTACTCTCAACAACGCTGGCACTATCGATATGACCACCGCCAGCAGCAGTGCCGCCGACTCATTAACCGTGCATGGCAACTATATCGGTAACAGTGGTCAATTGTGGCTGCAGAGCGTGCTTGGGGACGACAGTTCAGCCAGCGACAAGCTGGTAGTCTCGGACGGTTCCATCAACGGCAACACCCAATTGGCGGTGACCAATCTCGGTGGCCTTGGCGGCCTCACAATAAACAGCGGAATTGAAGTCGTACAGGCACTCAACAGCACCCTCAGCAGCAACGATGCTTTTGCCCTGCAAGACTCGGTTTCTGCCGGAGCCTACCAGTACTACCTGTTCAAGGGCGGGGTAACGGCTGGCACGGAAAACAACTGGTACCTGCGCTCTTCCGTAGTGGCTGTGCAACCGCCTGCACTGCCCCCGGATCCGCCGGCGCCGCGTGTGATCATCCCGGTCCCGCCCATAGCGCCTGTGCCGCCTGTAACAGCTCCTGATGAGCCTGTTGTGGAGCCGCCAACCTCTCAACCTGTAGCATCGATCGAGCCACCGGCGGCGACACCCAGCCTGGTTCCAGCAAGCAACTCGCCAATATCGGCCGCCAGCAACCCGGTACTGCCTGAAGCGATCGCAGGGGCTGAGCCCATTGCGCTGTATCGCCTTGAAGTACCTGTGTATTCAGTTATCGTCCCGGCGGCACAACTGCTGACACTCGAAGCCATTGGCACCTTCCATGAACGCCAGGGCGAACAAGCCGTTCCCGGTGAGAGCAGAGCCCATGCTGCAGGCTGGGCACGCATCTACGGCAGTGACTTGAACAAAAGCTGGGCTGGTACGGTGGCGCCGAGCTTCGACGGCTCGCTCAAAGGCTATCAATTGGGCCATGACCTCTACGCCTCACAAACCGGCAACGGGCAGGTTCAACGTATCGGCGTGTTTGTGGGTCAAAGTCGCTTGCGGGGTGATACCAAAGGCTTTGCCGAGGGCTTCCAGGAGCGCAAGTCGGGTCAAGTGCAACTGGGCGGCGATCACCTTGGCATCTACTGGACGCTGACCGACCCCCAGGGCGGGTACCTGGACCTGGTGGCCATGGGCACCCGCCTGGAAGGGGATAACGCATCCAGGCGCGACGTAAAAATGAACAGCAGGGGGCAGGCATTGGCGTTGTCTGCAGAGGCGGGTTATCCGATAACGATCTCAGAGCACTGGGTAGTGGAACCGCAGATCCAGTTGATCAACCAGAAAATTGACATGAACAGCCAGAACGACGGTATTTCCAAAGTCTCATTTGACTCGCAGGATTACTGGACTGGTCGCCTGGGTGCACGCCTGAAGGGTCGTTACATGGTGCGAAACAGCTCCGTCGAACCTTACGTGCAGTTCAATACCTGGAGAACCTTCAGTGGCAGTGACACGGTGACCTACAATAATCTCGACCCGATCAAAACCAGTCACAAGTCCTCTTCTGCAGACCTGGGCGCAGGTGTAGTGGTTAATATTTCCCCGACCGTCAGCCTGTATATGGGCGCCGACTACAGCACCAGCCTGGACGCCAATGCACTGCATGGCATCAGCGGCAACGTGGGGCTCAGAGTCGAATGGTAATCGGGTCATTCGCCCAACAGGTCAATCAGGCCATTGCACCGGTGCACAGCACATACCCGCCCTGCCAGGGGGTACGAGCCTTTATTGTCATCCCCTCGTTCAAGCGCCGGTCGCGGCACTTGGCAGTGCAATGCCGCGCTGTACGGCGGGCCTTGCAGCTACGCGCTGGTACCAGCCGCTCAGGTGTTGATGGGCACTGAAATCAAAATCGATGACCCGGGCGATATGGGTCCAGCCGAATTGGGCGATATCGGCGATGGAGTACTCGTCGCCAGCCAGATAGGGATGCCCGGCCAGACGGCTGTCCAGCGTGGCAAAAGCCTCGTCCATCAGGCGCCGGTAACGCGCGATGGCATCGGGGTTTTTGTCTTCGGCAAACAACTCGAAGTGAACCCGCTGGCCCATGACCGGCCCCACGCTGGAGGAGTGAAACATCAGCCACTGAAGGGCCTCCCAACGTACCTTGGGCGCGATTGGCAGGAGGCGTCCCGTCATATCTGCCAGATAGAGCAGGATGGCCGCAGATTCGAACAGGGTGATGCCACTGCTCTCGTCCACCAGCACCGGGATGCGCCCGTGGGGGTTAAGGCGCAGGAACTCGGGGTGTCGGTTCTCACCCTCATCAATTTTTACGTGCTGGAGCCGGTAAGCCATGCCCAGTTCTTCCAGGGCAATGGTGATCTTGAAACCGTTGGGCGAACTGTCGGTATAAAGCGTGATCATGCAGGCATCCTGAACAATATAGTTTTACTAAAAGCGTGTAGTTTTTCTAAACTTTGCACATCATCCCGTTCATGCTCAGTAAGCGGAAACGATCATTTCTGCTTATAGAGTTCAGGAAAACTAAAGCCCATGGCGACCTCTTTACCCCTCCTTGCACTACGCGCCTTTGTCGAAGTTGGCCAACAGGGCAGCATCAAGGCCGCGGCACAATCGCTGAACGTCACCTCGGGTGCAGTCAGCCAGCAGATCCGCTTGCTGGAGGATCGGGTCGGGATGGCGCTGTTTACCCGCGAGCGCAGCGGCTTGCGCCTGACCGAGGCCGGGGCCGGCGTTCACCCTGGGTTGCTCCAGGCCTTCGAGCAGATAGAAACGGCTTTGCAATCACTGCAACAGATCAGCTCCCGCCAGACCCTCACGGTGAGTACCGTCGCGACATTCGCCGCTTCGTGGCTGGTGCCGCGCCTGGGGCGCTTCAACCAGCGATACCCACATATTGAAGTGCGGGTGGAGGCCACCTCGGCACTGGTGGACATGCGGCGCGATCGCGTCGATGTGGCGTTGCGGCACGGGCTGGGGGTCTATCCCGGCTTACAGGTGACCCGCCTGATGGCCCCCGTACTGGTACCGGTGGCCAGCCCTGCCCTGCTGTCTGCGAACTCGAATCTCAGCGAGCCGCAGGACTGCCTCGACTTCCCGCTGCTGCATGATTCTGAGCGTGCCGACTGGCCGCTGTGGCTCAACGCCCACGGCGTTGGCAAAGACCCGCGCGCCGAACGCGGGACGGCGCTTGAAGATGATTTTTTGCTGATCCGCGCAGCCGGGGCCGGTCAGGGGCTGGCATTGGTGCCCCAGGAGTACGCGACAGAAGAAATCGCGGCGGGTCGACTGGTGCAAGTGATGGACAAGCCCTGGCCGGCACGCTTTGCCTACTACGTAGTGACCCGCCCGGACGCCATGCAGCGTGATGAAGTCAGAGCGTTTGTGGAGTGGATCATGGAAGAGGCGAACAGCACGACATAATTATAATGTCGCTGCCGTGGAGCCTTTTCGGCGCTAAATCCTGTAGCCGTTGACGAGCTACGCGAGGCTACGTTCGGCTGCGCAGCAGTCGTAAAATCATTCAGCCTGGGTGTTTCAGATACATCGCGCTGACCGTGTTTACCAAGACTGCGCCAAAGTGCCGTATCACGCCCATCGCAGCCTTCGTTCCTCGGCAGCGACTACAGGGCTTGAACCAGAAATCGGCCAACCGCCTGCAACACAATATCAGGCGCTTCTCGATGCGGAACATGCCGACATCCCTCCAGGATCAGGCACTCGCCGGATACCTTTGAAAGCCTGGCGATACGCTGCGGGTGCAGCACTGAACCATACTCGTCATGCTCGCCGTGCAGGGCAAGCGTCGGGCACACGATTGCCTCAATCTCCCGCTCAAGCGTCCAGTCGGCAAACGCCTCCCCGAGCCATGTCCCGGTCCAGGCCGCCAGCACCCAGGGGGCTTTATCACCATGGTATTTCTCCAATCGCGCCATCTGCTGCGGCTGCTCGAACTGTATCTGCGCCTCCCGTATTCCTTGCAACGTGCGATCTTCGACAAATACCTGCGCCGCGAGGGTGATCAGTCCCTTGCAACTGCCCGGATACAGGGACGCACAGGCCACTGCCATCGCCCCGCCAACGCTGTGGCCGAGGGCAACAAAGTCCTCGACCTGCAATTCAGACTTAAGATATGCAACAAAATACCCGGCTTCGTCGCCGATAAAATGCAGCGGCAATAACCCCGGGTAAGCATCGGACTGGCCAAAACCGAGCCGGTCATAGGCAATCACTTCACGCCCGGTGGCCTGGCTCAGTTGCCGGGGGAAATCCCGCCACAGTTCAATGCAGCCCAGCGAATCATGAAAAAGAATGATCGGCGGCTTTGATGTTTGCTCCAAGCTGCCTTCAGGAAACCAGCGACAACAGAACAAGCGCCCTTGAGGCGTATCGATCCAGAGCGTTTCGGTACTGATGGACAATGGCATGCAGACCCCGGCTGAGCGTTCACGGAAAAAGCAGAATAACAGCCGGGCGCAAGCAGCAGAAACGCCTGGCAGTAATCTGTTCAATGCACGAGAGCTTAAGCGCCTCAAATCTCCTTGATCCGCTCCCACAGGCGGGCAACCTGCCCGGCGCTGGAAGCCTTGACCCGAGCCAGGTCGAGGGGATAGTCGACACCCGGGTTCTCGACAAACCGGGTGGCGGTGAACTGGCCGTTACTGGCGCGCAGTATGTAGCCGCTGTCCTGGCATTGATCCGAGGCCAGAAAAATCACCCCAGGCGTCACCCACTGGGGTTTGAGGTTGTCCGGCTCGCCGCTCACGCCCCACATTCTGGTTTTGGCCACCGGGGAGACGGCATTGACCAGAATCCCGTCCGGCGCACCTTCCATGCTCAGGGCATTCATGATGCCCAGTTGCGCCATCTTGCCTGCGGCATAGGCGGTCAGCCCCGTCTGGGCATATTGCTGGTACATCGCCCGGTCCGAAGATGTCAGCACCACCCGTGCTGACGACGATTGCCGGAGATGCTTCCAGGCGTGTTTACATAACCAGATCGGGCAATGGATATTGATATCCAGCGCCCGTTCAATAAAAGACAACTGCACCTCTTCAATCGCTTGATAACCGACCCAACCGGCATTGTGGATCAAAATATCAAGCTGACCGAACGCCTCAATGGCAGCCTCCACCAATTGCTGGCAACCCTGCTCACTGGCCAGATCACCGTGATGCCCCATAACGCTATACCCCTGGGCCTGAAGCACGCGTGCGGCATCCAGGGCAATGGATGTGTCCGTACCCGCACCCACCCTGTCCGCGCCACTGTCACTGATCACGACATTCGCGCCCAGTCTTGCCAGCTCCTGCGCATAGCTCAAACCCAGGCCACGGCCTGCGCCCGTTACAATGGCGGTTTTACCGATAAAGTTCATCGCAGCTTCCTCTTGATTGCCATTTCACCTTAACAATCAACAGGACAGTTGTTTAATACCAATAAAAGGCGAATTTGAGACGCGGCAGATATCACAGTCGTTTAATACCTGTTGCGGTTTGATAAACCTGTCATTCGCTGGCAACACAGATCAATTCAATTAAAGGAATACTGAAAATGATCGAAACCCGGCTGCTCAGGCAGTTCATTGCGGTGGCTGAAGAGCTGCACTTTCATCGCGCGGCACTGCGCCTGAACATGGCCCAGCCGCCCTTGAGCCAGGCCATTAACCGCCTGGAAGACAAGCTGGGCTTCAGCCTGTTCAGCCGTAACAAGCGCGAGGTCAAACTGACGGCTGCCGGCACTGCCTTTTTGCAGGCGGCCTATCGCACGCTCAAGGAGCTGGAACAGGGGGTGGAATACGCCCGTCAGGTATCGCAAGGAATTGCCGGCGTGCTCACGATCACGGCAGTGTCCATCGCCTACTACGAGCCGTTGCTCAACAGCCTCAGGCAGTTTCGTGAAACCTTCCCCAGGGTCCAGCTGGTGATCAAGGAAATGCCCTCCTCCAGCCAGGCCAAGGCGCTGCTTGGCGCAGAGGCCGATATCGCCTTTATGCGCAAACTGCCCTTTGCTGCGCAGAATATTGAATCGCGCCTGTTGCTCGATGAAGCGATCATCATGGCCCTGCCCCGGGATCATCCCAAGGCACAGTCAGGGCCAATCGAGCTGCGCGACTTCGCCGACGAAGACTTTGTCTTCACTCCGCAGGCCCTGGGCAGTGGCTATCACAGCCAGTTGATCAGCTTGTGCGCAGCTGCCGGGTTTTACCCCAGGGTGGTGCAGGAAGCCGCGCAACTGCATACCCTGGTCGGCCTGGTCAGTTGCGGTTTTGGCGTGGCCCTGGTGCCGGAATCCATCGCCGGTTCGGCTCTGGGTGACAAGGTGGTGTTTCGCCCGATACGCCCGCTGGCAGAGTCTGCCAACCCTGGCATCGGCCTGTATATGAGCTGGCATGCGCACAATCCATCACCGCTGGTCAGCAGCTTTGTTAGCCTGTTCAACATCAGCAACGTACAGGCCGGCTAGGACCTGACAGGCACACCGATAGTCGCGTTTGCGCGGAAATTTTCTCAGGCCAGCAACTCGGTAATCCACCGGGCCTGCTGCGCAATTTCCTGCACTTTGGCCTCGGGCACGGCTTGTCGCGCCTGCGCCAGATTGCCCAGAACCTTCTGTTTCTCGCCCAGCATGCGCTGCCACTTGCCCAGAAACAGCGGGCTGCGGGCCTGCATCTGCAGCGGGCCGAAGTACAGTTGCTCGGCCGTGTAGGTCACCGGCCCGACGCGCTCAGCGACGATGATTTCATAGTAAAAACCGTTTTCCCGCAGCAGCTCCTCGCAGAGGATACGGTAGTGGTTGTCCATCAGCCATTGACGCAGTGGTTGCTCGCCACCATTGGGTTGCAGAACCAGGCGCTCCCGGCCGTTCAGGTGCGCCTTGCCGCTTTCAAGAATGTCGCGGATGGTCTCGCCGCCCATGCCGCAGATGCTGATCGCGGTAATGTCGTCCTGCGGGTTGATCGCTGCCAGGCCATTGGCATGGCGCACGGTGATGTGCCGCTCAAGGCCGTTTTCACGCACGGTGCGTTGAGCTGCGTGAAAGGGCGTCAGCGCCACCTCACCCGCCACCGCTGCGGTAATGGCGCCCCGACGCAGCAATGCTACCGGCAGATAGGCATGGTCCGAGCCGATATCGGCCAGGCGCGCACCGGCGGGCATATGTGCCGCCACGCGCTCCAGGCGCATGGACAATGTATGTTCGTTCAACTGCAGTTCCTTTTCACCACTGATCCCCGCCAGCGTGGGGGCGGCACATGATGCGGGGTGAGCCCGTCCGGGTAAACCCTTGCGCGGTACAGTCATCCTGTACTGGTGACATTCGGACTTGCACTCAATATATGGATATCCGTATATTCGGAATACCATATATATCGAGATAGCCCATGCTCAACCCCGTCACACTGTTCAAATGCCTGTCCGATGAAACCCGGGCACGGGCCACCCTGCTGATCGCCCGGGAGGGTGAGCTATGCGTTTGTGAACTGGTCTGTGCCCTGGACGACAGCCAGCCGAAAATCTCCCGTCATCTGGCGCAACTGCGTAGCTGCGGGCTACTGCTCGACCGTCGACAGGGGCAGTGGGTGTATTACCGGCTCAACCCAGCGCTGCCGGACTGGGTGCGCAGCGTCCTTGCAACCACCCTGCTGGCCAACGCCGAATGGCTTGAGCAGGACAGCGCCCGGCTCAATGCCATGGGCGACCGCCCGCTTAACACCAGCGCCTGCTGCTGACCAGTTAACTGTCGAGATTCTTTATGCTGACTGCCTTCGCGATTTTCCTGTTCACTCTGGTATTGGTCATCTGGCAACCCAAGGGCCTGGGGGTCGGCTGGAGTGCCTCCCTGGGTGCAGTTCTGGCACTGTTAGCCGGCGCGGTGACGTTCAATGATATCGCCCTGGTCTGGGCCATTGTGTGGAATGCTACGGCCACTTTTATTGCCGTGATCATTATTAGCCTGTTGCTCGACGAGGCAGGTTTTTTCCAGTGGGCAGCCTTGCATGTAGCGCGCTGGGCCAAGGGTGATGGCCGGCGCCTGTTCGTCTTTACCGTGCTACTGGGCGCCGCTGTCTCGGCACTGTTTGCCAATGACGGCGCGGCCCTGATCCTGACCCCCATCGTGATCTCGATACTGCTCGCCCTGCGCTTTTCTCCGGCCTCGACCCTGGCATTTGTCATGGCCGCAGGCTTTATTGCTGATACCGCCAGCTTGCCGCTGGTGGTGTCGAACCTGGTCAATATCGTCTCGGCCGACTACTTCGACCTGGGTTTCAGCGAGTATGCCGCGGTCATGGTGCCGGTCAACGTGGTTGCCGTAACGGCTACGCTGCTGGTGCTGTACGGGTTTTTCCGCCGTGACATTCCACGCCACTATTCCCTGAATGACCTGCCCGAGCCGCGAACAGCCATACGTGACCCTCTGACATTTACAGTCGGCTGGGGAGTTCTGATCTTGCTGCTCACAGGGCTGTTCGCACTGGAGCCGATGGGCATCCCGGTCAGTGCGATTGCCGCGGTATGCGCCGCCCTGCTGTTCGCTGTCGCCGCCCGTGGCCATGTGATTTCCACCCGCCGGGTGCTGCGTGAAGCGCCCTGGCAGGTGGTGACCTTTTCGCTGGGCATGTACCTGGTGGTATACGGGATGAAAAATGCCGGGCTGACCCACTACCTCACGCTGGCCCTCAACCATCTGGCCGAGTCCGGACTCTGGGCCGCCACCCTGGGCACCGGCCTGCTCGCCGCGCTACTGTCTTCAGTGATGAACAACATGCCCGGGGTATTGCTCGGGGCGCTGTCGATCCAGGCCAGCGATGCCAGCGGGGTGATCCGCGAAGCCATGATCTACGCCAATGTCATCGGTTCTGACCTGGGCCCCAAGATCACCCCCATCGGCAGCCTGGCCACCCTGCTCTGGCTGCATGTGCTGGCGCGCAAGGGCATCCGCATCACCTGGGGCTACTACTTCAAGGTGGGCGTGATCCTGACCTTGCCGATCCTGATTGTCACCCTGGCCGCCCTGGCTTTGCGCCTGAGCGTTTAATGCTGCCGGTGAGGCAAGCCTGCTCCCACATGGGATCTGCGGTGTTTCCCACATAACTTGCAACGTCTGCACCTGCTTCGTCGCTTTCCCTCGCGGGAAGTTTCCGAGAGAATCCCCACTGCCTTGCGGCGCTGAAAAAGCGTGGTTAGTCTCGGCCGGTCACTGATTTCAGTGACCGGTCCTGACAGACCGCTAAACACACTAATTCAGCGCCTTACACATTTTCCTGTGTCATGGCGGCTGCGTGCGGGGCACTTTCGAGTGCACCGAGTTTGTGTGCTTCCTCGGCCTGTCAGCCCGCACGTAGCTGCCACCCTATCCGCCTGACAGCGGTCAGTGGCAGTCCTTTTAAAAGCACAGGATAAATCATGAGCAAAATAGTCCCCGACCCACCCCTCGGCACTCTAAAAACCTGCGCCCATGAGGGCTCATCCCTGTTCAGCATCAACCCCGGTATCAATGCCCACGCCGCCCTGCAACAAGTTTCACTGCTGCTCAAAGGCGCAGAAACCGGCGCCGACGATATCCGCCCCCACCTCAGCGGTTTTGAAGCCGAGCGGTTATGGAATGTGATTCACGGCGTTGAGCTGGCGCGCGGCGTGGTTGATTCATTATTGGCAGATGCAACCCGATCCAACTGACCGGCGCATTGACACCATCGCTGCAGATTTTGTATGCGCCGCAAAACCTGTGGGAGCTGGCTTGCCTGCGATGGCATCACCGCGACTTGCCTGGCACACCGCGTCGCCTGCATCGCGAGCAAGCCCGCTCCCACAGTGATAAGTGACCAGACATTGCATATGATGGGCCCACAAGGGCTGTTTTAACCGGCCCATTGGGTTCAGCCCTTACCGCTGGTCTGTAGCCGCAGCTCTGACCTCCCCTATCACAAATGCCTGAACACCCCCGCCGCGACAACCCCTGCGGCAATCGCCGGCAGCGGCTTTTTGAGCAGCAGCATGACCGCCGCCGTAGTCAGCAAGGCCAACCGTGCACCGTTATCGCCGTTAAGGGCCAGGGGCGCGAGCAAGGCGACCAGCACCGAACCCGACATGGCGCTGATAAATTGCTGCACCCGATAATTGATCGGCACAAAGGACATCACAAAAACACCCCCCAAGCGCGTGATCAAGGTGACCACGGCCATGATCAGGACAATGATGAAGGTGCCATAACCGGCGCTATCGATGCTCATTTCTTCTTCTCCATCCACACCGCGCCCAACACACCACCCGCCAATGCCCCGACCACCACATGGCTGTTTTCCGGTAAGTAGCGGTACGCCAGCAGTGACGAGACACCCGCCACACACCAGATAATCAGCATGCGCAGGTTCTTTTGCCCGCCGACCACCATCGCCAGCAGAAAGCAGCCCATGACCATGTCCAGGCCCAGACTGACCGGGTCCTTGATTTCACTGCCAAAGTACACCCCCAACCAACTGCCCAGCACCCAGGCTGCCCACAGGGCGATGCCGCCGCCCAATATCAGGCCAACACCCGATTCGCCGCTGTTGAAGGCCTGCATTGACATCGCCCAGTTGGCGTCCGATATCACCATCATCACCCCATAGCGCTTGGCCGTGGGCAGCTCACGCAGCCAGGGGTACAAGGTCGCCCCCATCAGCAGATGACGGGCATTGATCGCAAACACTGTGACGATCAAGGGCACAACCGGTACCTGTGCACCCCACAGATCAAGTGCGCCAAACTGCGACGCCCCAGCAAAAACCAGAGCGCTCATCAGTAAACTCGCGCTGTTATCCAAACCGGTCTGCGCGGCAGCAAGGCCGAAGGCCACACCAAACACCACGACAAACATGGAAATGGGCAAAAGCTGTTTAAAGCCGTCCCAAACCTCGCCCCAGTTCAGCTCGACCGCGCTTTTCTCACTGCTCAACAAAATGTCACCTCATCCGTGTCATGGCGTGCTGCTTTTGTGCCAGCATCTGCGGCTGTGAATTTAATCCAGAAAAGCGCATAAGTGTGAAAAGCCTGACACCGATCAAGGGGTGACCATGACCCGTTCTGCTGCAACTGACCGCAGCCCCTGGGCCGTGTTTTTGATTTTTCTGCGCCTTGGCCTCACCTCATTCGGCGGTCCGATCGCGCATCTGGGCTACTTTCGCACCGAGTTCGTGACCCGCCGCCAGTGGTTGAGCGAGCGCAGCTATGCGGATCTGATTGCCCTCTGCCAGTTTCTGCCAGGGCCAGCCAGCAGTCAGGTCGGTATCGCCCTGGGCCTGAGCCGTGCGGGTTATACCGGGGCTGTGGCGGCATGGGCAGGCTTCACGCTACCGTCTGCCCTTGCCCTGATTCTGTTTGCCTTGGGCATTACCCGCTATGGGCAAGCCATCCCGGCCGGAGTGTTGCACGGTTTGCAGGCTTCACGCTACCGTCTGCCCCAGGCCGTCTGGGGCATGGCGCGCACACTGTGCACGGATGCGCCGCGCATTGCCGTTATGGCAGCGGCCACGTGCTTTGTGCTTGTAGTTGCGTCTGCCTGGGCACAGGTTGCCGTCCTCTTTAGCGCAGCACTTGTTGGCCTGTTGCTGTTCAAGCCCGGGCAGTGTCCGGTCCACGAACCGCTGCCGATGACCATCAGTCACCGTGCCGGCCTGTTCTGGCTGACGCTTTTCCTTGTTCTGCTGGCAGGGCTACCGCTGCTGAACAACTTGTTTGCCAGCCAGACCCTCGCACTGGTGGATGCGTTCTACCGTGCCGGATCATTGGTCTTTGGCGGCGGCCATGTGGTGTTGCCGTTGCTGCAGGCCGAGGTTGTGCCTGCGGGCTGGGTCAGCAATCAATCTTTCCTCGCGGGCTACGGCGCAGCGCAAGCCGTGCCCGGCCCCCTGTTCAGCTTTGCGGCGTTTCTGGGTGCATCCATCAGCAGCAGTTGGCTTAACGGCCTGATCTGTCTGCTGGCGATCTTCGCCCCGGCTTTCCTGCTGGTGATGGGCGCGCTGCCATTCTGGGAGCTGTTGCGCCGCAGTCCCCGGACTCAGGCGGCATTGGCGGGGATCAATGCGGCAGTGGTCGGCCTGCTGCTCGCCGCTCTCTACCAACCAGTGTGGACCAGCGCGATTTTTCGAGCGCAAGACTTCGCCCTGGCGCTGATTGCGCTGCTGGCCCTGATGTTCTGGAAGCTGCCGCCATGGCTGGTGGTGGCTAGTGGCGCGATGGCTGGCGGGATGTTGCAGTGGCTCGGCTGAAGCCGTTGATCACGATATACAACAGCGGGCCTATGGAGACGAAAATGGCTGTCACCAGCAGATAAGGCAACAGCGATGCCAGGGACCGGCCTTTGGCCCGTGCATCCCGGTACATCCACACACAGGCCATGGCCCCGAGCAGATAGAGATCAATGACCACCTGGGCCGTGTCCGGGCTAGACATCAAGCTGATGCCGAATGCAATAAGTGACTGATCCGCCTGCAACAGGGTCCAGACCGTGTACGCCGAAAAGCCCAGTAAGGCGGCCAGTGCGAGCCAGGGTTTGTTCATTGGTTTTTCCAAATGACTGAAGCTGATGATGGGTGCCGCCAAGTTAGTGGTACTTTTGCCCCATCAGCAATGACCTCACAGGTCATGGACGCAGCCCTTCGCCCCTGCCAGAGTTTATGGATGAACAGCCAGACCTTCCCCCGCATCACCGCCCCGACAAGCGCTGGCCCGCAGTTGCGCTTGCTGCGCCGTCAGGCCCGCCTCAGCCAGCTGGAGCTGGCTTTGATCACGGGCATCTCCCAGCGCCATTTGAGCTGTATCGAGACCGGGCGCGCCAAACCCGGCCCCGGTACCCTGCATAACCTGCTGATGGCCCTTGAAGTGCCGCTGGAACAGTGCAACAGCCTGTTCCTGGCCTCGGGTTATGCGCCACGCTACGAGACGACCCCGCTCTCCTCGCCGACGATGGACGCTGTGCGTGACGCGATTAGCCATGTGCTGCACGCCAACAATCCCGCCCCGGCGATTGTGCTGGGCAGCCACTGGGAGGTGCTGGCTGCCAATGCCAGCACTGCCGTGCTGTTTGACCTGGTGGGGTTGCCCGCAGACGCGGCCCAAGGTTTGAATCTGCTGAGCACTCTGCTGCAACCCGGCGGGCTGGGTGACTACCTGATCAATCCCGAGGAAATACGCAGCCTTGCCTGGCAACGGGCAACCCGCGAGGCCCTGGATAACCCGACTCTGGCCAGCCTGCTGCAAACCCTGCCGATACCGGACACTGCCGCTGCCCTGCCCCGGGAACTGCCGCCGCTGGTCTTGACTCGCATAGCCAGCCGCCAGGGCGAGCTGAACTTTATGTCCACCTTCACCACTTTCGGCATGCCGCTCGATATCACCGTAACGTCATTGCGCATCGAGCACCTGATCCCGGCGGATGCACAAACCTGGCAAATCATGACCGCAGCTTATGAGCGCTCACTGGGCTGACAACCGTTCAGTCCTGGCAAAAACGGATGCGGTTGCCGAACGGGTCATGCACCTCAAGCACCTGGCCCCAGCCCTGCTGGACGATCTCGGGGCGACCGTAGCCATAGCGCTTTGCCAATAACTCGTCGCGCAGCAATTCGATATTGTGCATGGGTACAAACACCGTGGAACCGGGGCTGGCATCACCATGATGCTCGGACAGATGCAGCTGCAAGCCACTGCGACTGATCCCCAGATACAATGGCAATCCGGCTTCGAAGCGGTGTTCGAATTCGACGCTAAAGCCCAGAAAGTCGAGATAGAACTCCCGCGCCTTGGCCTCGTCAAACATCCGCAGGATGGGAATCGGCCTGTCAAAGGTAACCGCTGGCGCAGCACTCTCATCAGGCAGCCGTGCGCTGGCAGTGTTCCAGTCTTTGTAGCCCAATTGCCGGGCGACCAGTTCAAGGGCAATGGCGTGGGTGACTTCCTGATTACGCGCCTGCAGCGAGGCACGCAAACTCCTGGCCATCTGTTTGGCTTGCTCGATAGACAACATGATTACTCCCGGGGTCGAAGGCCTTTGGTGCTCGCGTTGCCAAACCTCGACCGTCAAGAGAGAGGTGACAGGGTCTGAGAGAACATGCTTTCACCTTCCCATGGGGAGCGAGCGGCGGGCAGCATCGGCCAGTGCCGATACTACACAAGCGCTGCTGCGAGTCACAGCCTTCAGCTCATCACACTCACAACAACCTGGTATGGCACCCGTTGTTCCTGCCTGGACGATGGAACCGAAGACTCAACCATGCCACTTACGAGCATGATTATCGCCGATAAAAAACGAGTATGTTTAACCGCACTAAACTCTTGCCTCATAACAACCATCGAACGCTAACGCCCCACTTTTCAACCATTACACCTGCATCATCGTTATCCACCGATGCCATTCGACATACCGCCCTGTTTAAAAACAACCCTATCGATTACCTCAAGCATCACATCATCGACACATCACAGGTTATCGGCACAAATGACAAGACAGGTAAGTGTCAGTTACTCAATGAAATCATTAAAAAAGGCTACTTTGCACTTGTCCCTGACAACCACAGTGAGAACGTCAAGCTGATGTATGTGAACGTGGCAAACAGCCAAGACGAAAAAAATGTCATTTATGCTCACTGGATACCTTATTGCAGCGGTGATGTGGCACCAGGCTATACAGATATCCCCAAGTATCCGCTCAGTGCAGCACAGGCAGACACTGCCGTTTATGTCTTCACACCAGGCATGAACGGCTGTTCGCTGGAACTAAGGGAGCACCCGCAAAACAGTGACTACTTTCGCGTGTTCCATAACCAGCACCCGACCAGGCAAACGCAAAAAGACTATATCAACACGCTATCAGGCGCGAAGATAGGCTCATTCGAAGTAACCGATTACTTTCAACACACTCAACAGTGCTTGATGCCGCTAGCGTTTAATTTTATGCACCACGACAACAGGACCGGAGTGTGGGTATTTATCAGTCAGGCACAAGCAATTTGCCCGGTGAACAACACTTTGAGCAAAATGCCTTATGGCGAAGTAAAAAATAAAGAGGCTATCGATTCAACTGCTTTGCTCCCTTCATCTCAAAGATAATGCAGATATGAATCCGCGCCCTGCAATTGGGTCAGGCATCGCTGGTCGCTCCCGTGAACAATCATCAGCCTGATCACCGTGGGCGTCGTGTTACTTGCGTGGCGCAAGTAACACGAACGCAATGCGGCGCCCGCAACCGGGGGCCAGGTACGCCTCGTTACATCTTCTTGTTCCTGGGGTCGTCAGCCGGATTGAGGTAGGTAATCCCCCAGGGCCCGACGCCATGCAGCTGAAACACGGTTTCCTGATCGCGGCTGGCACCGTACATCGGCATGCCGACCGGAATGATCAGAACGTCACCCGGGTGATAGGCCTTGGCCATGATCGGGTTGAACTTGTCGCCAGTAGCAAAGTAGAAGGTGCCGGAAATAATGGTGACGCGTTCTGTCACAGGATGGGTATGTACGGCGATTTTGGTATTGGGCGCCAGTTTCAGCCGCAGGATAAAAGGCTCGGGCGCTTTCAGATCACCCTCGATCACCGCAACCATGGCGCCAGGCCCAATCGACGGCGCAGGCATCCATTTGAGTTCGGCGGGGGTACTGGTAATCAGGCCGGCTCCCTCGGCCCTGGCGGCAGGTGCCAAAAAGGCAGTGCCGAGCAACACCAGAGAAACAGCAACAGCTTTGTAAGCTCTCATCATGATTTCCTCGTGTCTGGGGACTGAGGGTGTATCACTGCAGAGGCAAACAAGGCGTCAAAACACACTCTCTATATTGACGGTAGCCGAATGCCTGTTCGCGGATATAACCGTTGAGAACAGTGCTGATAGCCGAATACGACACCACGACACTTTCAGACAGATCCGCGGCCGGGGGAGTGACATTTCCTACAGGCCGATCCTAGTATTGCCGCGCTTCTCCCGCCTCCCTAAAAAAATAACGTATGGATACCCAGACAATGCCCTTCACCCGTACCCTTCTTGCCCTCTCTTTGGGCATGGCTCTCCTGCAAAACCCGGCTTTCGCTGCACCGCCCCTGTCGATGGTCGACGGCGTTGCACAGGTCAACACTCAAGACAGCAATGCCTGGGTCGAGATCAACAAGAGCGCCTTCGAAGACAATATCCGCGTGCTCCAAGCCACCCTCGCCGATAAGTCGAAAATCTGCGCGGTGCTCAAGGCTGATGCCTATGGTCACGGTATCGGCCTGCTGATGCCTTCGATCATCGCCACCGGCGTGCCCTGTGTCGGTGTTGCCAGCAACGAAGAAGCTCGCGTGGTACGTGAAAGCGGCTTCAAGGGCCAGCTGATCCGCGTGCGCACCGCCGCCCTGAGCGAGCTGGAAGCGGCCTTGCCCTACAACATGGAAGAGTTGGTGGGTAATCTCGACTTCGCCGTCAAGGCCAGCCTGATCGCCGAAAAATACGGGCGCCCGCTGGTCGTTCACCTGGGACTGAACTCCAGCGGCATGAGTCGCAACGGTGTGGAAATGACCACGGCCGAAGGCCGCCGTGACGCCGTCGCGATTACCAAGGTACCGAACCTGGAAGTGCGTGCAATCATGACCCACTTCGCCGTCGAAGACGCCGCCGACGTGCGCGCCGGGCTCAAGGCATTCAATGAGCAGGCCCAATGGCTGATCAACACCGCACAGCTCGATCGCAGCAAACTCACCCTGCACGCGGCCAACTCGTTCGCCACCCTGGAAGTACCCGAATCCCACCTCGATATGGTTCGCCCTGGCGGCGCATTGTTCGGTGATACCGTGCCGTCCCACACCGACTACAAGCGTGTGATGCAATTCAAATCCCATGTAGCCTCGGTCAACAGCTACCCCAAGGGCAATACGGTCGGTTATGACCGCACCTGGACCCTGAACCGTGACTCGAAATTGGCCAACATCACCGTCGGCTACTCCGATGGCTACCGCCGCGCATTCACCAACAAGGGCATCGTACTGATCAACGGCCACCGCGTGCCGGTGGTGGGCAAGGTGTCGATGAACACCCTGATGGTCGACGTCACCGACGCCCCGGATGTGAAGAGCGGCGATGAAGTGGTGTTGTTCGGGCAACAGGGCAAGGCCCAGATATCCCAGGCCGAAGTCGAGGACATCAACGGCGCATTGCTGGCCGACCTGTACACGGTGTGGGGCAACTCCAACCCGAAAGTCCTGGTTGATCGTTAAACCGGCCTCTGCCTGCTGACGGGGAAACCATGACGGGGCAATGCTGCCCCGTCATGGCCGGTGTCAGTCCTGCAACGCCTTGTGCGCCGTCTCCCGACTGGCCAGCATCGCGACCAGTGCCACCGCCGCTGCCGCCAGCAAGTACCAGGCCGGCGCCATCTTGTTGCCGGTCATATGAATCAGCCAGGTGGCAATAAACGGCGCAGTCCCGCCGAACACCGCATTGGCCACGTTAAAGCTGAAGGCAAAGCCGCTGAAGCGCACCCGGGTCGGAAAGATCTCGGCCAGAAAGCACGGCAAGGTGCCGTCGTTCATCGCCAGAATCGCGCCAAAGGCAATCTGGATCATCAGGATCACCAGCAGCGACGGATTGCCCAGCATGCCGAACAGCGGCAAGGTCAGCAGCAGGAACATCACCGAAGCACTGACCAGCATGGTCTTGCGGCCATAGCGGTCAGACAGTTTGCCCATCAAGAAGATCAGGCCGATATAGGTTGCCAGTGACACCGTGGAGGCGATAAATGAATCGCTCTCGCTCATGCCCATTTCCGTCGACAGGTAGGTCGGCATATAGCTGAGCAACAGGTAGAAAGCCACGGCATTCAGGCAGGTCACGCCTATACCGATAATCACCGGCCGACGATGCACCGTCAGTAACTCGCGAACCGGGGCATGGGTCGCGCACTCCTTGGCTTCCAGGCGTTTTTCCATCTCCAGGAACTTGGGTGAATCCTGCAAATGCACGCGGATATAGCGCCCCACCAGACCAAAGGGTGCCGCCAGTAAAAACGGCAGGCGCCAGCCCCAGTCGTGGAGGTTTTCCACCGTCATCAAGGCATGCATGCCAGCCACAAACATCGCGCCAAACAACAGGCCCGCCGCCGTGCTCGCCGGTACGATGCTGGTATAGAAACCGCGCTTGCCCGCAGGGGCATACTCGGCCAAAAACGCCGAAGCTCCGGCATATTCACCGGAGGCCGAAAAGCCCTGCACCAGACGAATCAACAACAGCAATGCCGGCGCCCAGAGGCCAATCTGGTTGTAGGTGGGCAGAATACCGATGCAAAACGTCGCCACGGTCATGATCAGGATCGACCAGGACAAGGCGCTGCGCCGCCCGTACTTGTCGCCAAAATGCCCCCAGACCAGACCACCAAACGGGCGCACGATAAACGATAGGGCAAACACCGCAAAAGTAGCCAGAAGCCCGGTAGTGGTGTCGGTTTGCGGGAAGAATGTCAGGGCGATAACCGTGGCCAGGTAACCATAGGCCGCATAGTCGAACCACTCGACAAAATTGCCCATGAAACTGGCTGTGGCCGCACGGCGCAAAGCCTTGCGCTCAGTGAGGCGCTCGACTTGCTGCTCGGGGGTCAGGGGCAAAGCGATACTTGCGCTCGGGATACTCATTGAGCACCTCCAGGGAAAGAGAGGCGGGATTGGAGAAGCACAAGCAAAGTCGGGACGTGGGACATGACAGATACCCTCATTGTGTTCTTTTTGGCAGGGGTAAACAGGTCAGAAAACGCTGCACAGTCTGTGTGCGCATGCGTTGGTATTTGCAATGCCGTTATGCAGGTGCTGGCCAGGCTGCTGTTCTGTGGGAGCAGGCTTGCCTGCGATTCCGGCGACGCGGTATATCAGTTACCACGCGTTGATGCCATCGCGAGCAGGCCCGCTCCCACAACCGCCCCCTACATAACCAGCACCGGGTTATTTCTTGATGATGTTGTGCTGTGGGCCATACGGGAAATGGGTGATGTTCTCCCCGCCCTGTTCATTGACGATAAGGATATCGTGTTCGCGATACCCCCCCGCACCCGGGCGGCCTTCGGGGATCATGATCATCGGCTCGATGGACACCACCATGCCCGGCTCCAGCACCGTGTCGATATCTTCACGCAACTCCAGCCCGGCTTCGCGGCCATAATAATGGCTGAGGGTTCCGAACGAGTGGCCGTAGCCGAAGGTACGGTATTGCAGCAGGTCGTGTTCCAGGAAGATTTCATTGAGTTGCAGGGCAATATCCGAGCAGCGCATGCCGGGCTTGATCAATTTCAGACCAGCCTCGTGAACCTTGACGTTGACCTCCCACAGGCGCAGGTGCTCGTCCGAGCAATGGTCCAGAAACAGGGTGCGCTCCAGTGCGGTGTAGTAACCGGCAATCATCGGGAAGCAGTTGAGGCTGAGGATATCGCCCTTGTTCACCTTGCGGCTGGTCACCGGGTTGTGTGCGCCATCGGTATTGATCCCCGACTGGAACCAGGTCCAGGTGTCCATCAACTCCGAGTCCGGGAACGTGCGGGCAATTTCCCGCACCATGGCCTGGGTCGCATGCAGCGCCACTTCATATTCCGGCACCTGATCGCGCAAGGCTTCAACAATGGCCGCACCGCCAATATCGGCAATACGGGCGCCATGGCGGATGATCGCGTGTTCTTCAGCCGATTTGATCATGCGCATACGCATGCACGGCGCTGCAATGTCCACCAGCTCGGCCTGCGGGTAGCGGCTGGCGAGCTTGTCGCGATTGAGCAGGTTCATATGGTCGAATTCGATACCGATGCGCCCGGCCTTGGGCAGCGCCTGCTGGATCGCGACAAAGTAGTTGTCACGCTGCCAGTCGGTATACACGATATTGTCGGTGCCCATGGTCCGGCGCCATGGCTGGCCACCATCGATATTGGCGCTGATGGTCACGGCGCTGTCCTGGGTCACCACCAGCGCGTAGTTGCGGCCAAATGAGCAATACAGGAAATCGCTGTAGTAGTTGAGGTTGTGGTACGAGGTAAACACCGCCGCATCGATATTGTTCTGCGCCATATAGGCGCGCAGCTTGCTCTGGCGGTTGGCGTACTCCTGGGCCGAGAACGTCGGAGTAACCTTTTCGCCGTTTTTGATTTGAATGGTTTTCGGCATGTGCATGGCATGTGTCCCTGTCTGTTGTCGAGTCTCAGAAGCCGCCGGCAGGCGGGTCGTTGAGGATCATTCGAACAGATACAAAGACGGTTTTTTTGTGCGAATCCGACCTGTAGTTGATCAGATCCGCTGTGTAAAGTGCAGGAGCAGGTGCTACGAGTATTGGCGCCACCATCAATGGACATTTGAGTGTTTGAATTAACCAGCTATCTGGGCCTGTTCCTCGCCGCCTTCGGCGCCGCATCGCTGCTACCCATGCAGTCGGAAGCCGTGCTGGTCGGCATGCTGCTGTCCGGCCAATACGTCGCGCTGACATTGCTCACGGTCGCCACCCTGGGCAACGTGCTCGGTTCGGTATTGAATTGGGTTTTGGGCCGTTCGGTCGAACGCTTTCGGCACAAGCGCTGGTTCCCGGTCAGTGAGCAAAAGCTCGACAAGGCCCAGCAGTTCTACCTGCGTTATGGTCGCTGGTCACTGCTGCTGAGCTGGGTGCCGATTATTGGCGACCCGCTCACCATGATTGCCGGGGTCATGCGTGAACCGCTGTGGAGTTTCGTGCTGATCGTGACCCTGGCCAAGGGCGCCCGCTATCTGCTGTTGACAGCGGCAACCCTGGGCTGGTCCTAGATGCCCCGCCTCCGGTCCGTCAAACCGGCTCTGCCGCGATGCGGTTTTCTGTTACCGGTGGGTATTCAGGCAACCAGGACAGCGGCATCAGCTGATTGTACTTTTGATAGAACGAAGCCTGGATCCGCCCGCGAATCTGTTCAAGCTGCTCAATCAGCTGCGCCAGTGCCTGCTGTTGCGAAGCCAGATTCACTTCATCCTCGGCCGTATTGCTGTCAGGCAGTGTGATCGCCTGTAGCGCAATACTGTCACTGAAGTAGGCCGGTACGCGCCGACCGTTGCGATGCAGTTGGTTCTCGGCGCGATAGCATTGCACAAGCCCTGCCAAGACCATTTCTGCCTTGTTCAGGCCACTGGCCAGGCGCGGTTTGACATTGCGCTTTTCGTCCAGAACCGACTGATACCTGACCAGTTGCTCGTTGCATGCCAATACATCGGACTCAAGCTGTTCAAGAAACTTGTGCTTGAGTGCCATAAGCTCGTTACGCACGTCTGCAATTTCGTCCTGATACACGCCCAGCGCTTCATTGCGACGCTTTTGCTGCTTGCCATATCCGGAATGATTTTGCGCGCGCAAAGCACACAACTCAGCCTCGCGCTCCCGCGCACGGTACTCCAGACGCTGCAGGCGTACGGCGTAATCGTTCAGCAGGCTCTGTGCAGCAAGCTCGAACGCCTGATCAAAGTCAGCACAGCGCTTTACCGTACCGACAATATCCAGCGCGCTCAGGCGGGTTTGCACCAGGGCAATGCGCGCCTCGGCCCATGCCAGCACCTTGTGCCGTTCTGCCTCAAGGGTGGTACGGATCTGCTCTTCAATAGCCGTCAACCGTGTGGCTTCCACGGGTGGGTAGCCCTGCTCGCCATGGCGGCGGGCCTGCTCGACGATATTGAGTTCACGCTTGAGGCTTTCAAACTCAAGTGGCACCCGAAAAGGATTGTCCACGTGTGCACGGCTGTGCTCAGCCTGCCCAAAAATATTCAACAACTTTTTGAATAACTGCATGGCGTTCGCTCCGTTAAAGAGGTCGTGATGCCAAATCACTGAGTTAAACGTAGCGGACGAGGCCCAAGCTCGCCAGAACCTTCAGCGAGACTGATGATGAGGTGTGCGCAAAACTGCGCCAGTTCATCCTTGATCTCAGCAGCAAACACTTTGGATGGAAGGCATCATGCCAACCCATTCAAAGAACAACAACAGGTTAGTAGCACTTTGCTATCTATGCAGCGTAAACCTGTGTAAACCGGCGCATTCACAGCGCGAAAGGATTCTTAAAAAACCGACAAGCTGGCACCAGTGTCAGCTTTTTTATGTTCATGAAAAAATAATCATCTTGAAATAAGAATCAATAAAATCGCTTAAAAGCCTCAATAAACAGCACTAAATCCTGAAAAACACGAATAACTCTTAAAAAACAAAAAACGCGAGAATGAATTTTTTCTGAAATCAAAATGCAACACCTCCCCTCTACCTTTGCAACCTGTCACTTGAGACAGGTTCTGCGCATTTCTTCTGTGCCCTGGCAAATCGCAAGTGAAAACCTGAACGGACGATCATCTTTTTGATCCCCTCTGTGGACTGGAGTACACACAATGCGAAGCTGGGAAGAACCCAAGAAAAAACGCCTGCATATCGAAATCATCCCGATGATCGATGTGATGATGTTCCTGCTGGTGTTTTTTGTATTGATCAGTCTCAACGTCATTCCCGCGCTGGGTATCAAGACCCAGTTGCCGGGTGCCGCTCATGCGCAACAGCTCAAGCCGCAAAACAAGGCGGTCATCACTCTGGGCCTGGATGAGCGCCTGCAACTGGATGGCAAGGACCTGAACCAGAGTGATCTGGTCGTGCAGCTCAAGGCCATGGAAAACCCTGACGAGAAGATGGTGATCATCCTCAACAGCGACGCAGGTGTTGAAGTGGCACGTCTGGTCAGCGTGATGGATGTACTTAAGGGCAGCGGTTTCTCCTCTGTCTCCATTGCGACCCGGAAGCTGTAGGCCATGTCGGTTTTTTTCAAATCACGCAAAGCCATCGCCTGCTTGCCGGCCATCTGCCTGCTGGCAGTGGCTGTCCATAGCGCCATGGACACGGACCTGAAAATCACGCCCAAGTACGACGACAGCGCTGTCGAAGTGGCCTTGATCGATCTGGATGAACTGCAGCCCCCCCCTCCCGAGCCAGAACCGGAACCGGAACCGGAACCCGAGCAGATTGCCGAGTTGCCACCACCGGAGGAGGAAGTGGTCCAAGCCGTGGAAATCGCGCCACCACCACCGCCCAAACCCAAACCCCCGGTTCCCAAACCGCCTCCACCCAAACCCAGACCGCAGGTGGTCAAGACCGCGCCGACACCGCCCAAACCACAGCCTGTGGTGCAAGCGCCCGCGCCTGCAGCCGCTGTGCCCGCCCCGGCGGCACCGGTCAAGCCGGTTGCCCAGGCCCCACGGGTCAACCCGGCAGATCTGGAGAGCCGTTACATCGCCCGTCTGCTCGCGGAACTGGAGAAATACAAGCAATACCCGCGAGGTCGCGAAGCCTCACTGCAACGCCCGCAAGGCAATGTGGTGGTGTGGTTGCTGGTTGACCGTAGCGGCAAGGTGCTCGACTCGGGCATTGAAAAGAAGGCGACCAATATGCTGCTCAATCGCGCCGCACAAACCAGCTTGCAACGCCTCGAAAAAGTTGTGCCCTTCCCCGAAGAGAGTTTCTCGGGAAAGGATAAATACCGTTTCAGCGCCACGCTTGTATACAGCACAGAGTCATAACTAAACGCCATTTCAGCTCTGACACTTCTATCTGGGGAAATCGTTTTGAAACTGAATACCTTATTTGCAACGTTGCTGGCCGTTGGGGTCGGCGGCTGGACTTTGTCGACGCTGGCAGAAGATACAGTTGATATAGGCAACGTTAATGTAACCGGGCAAAGTCTGGGTAACGGCCTAATGGTCGAAGAAAACAGCGCCAAGGGTCGCTCCACTGTCACCAAGGAAGCGATGGACGAAATGGCGCCCACCGCCAACGCCATCGACAAGCTCAAATACACCCCCGGCATCAACGTATCCAGCACCGATGCCTCGGGCGTGAGCGGCACCAGCTTCACCATGCGCGGGATGAACTCCGACCAGGTCGGTGTTTCCTCGGACGGTATCCCGATCAACGATTCCGGGGACTACGCGGTGTATGCCAACCTGCTCGGTGATCCGGAAAACCTCGGCGAAGTATTTGTCACCCAGGGTTCTTCGGAAATCGACGGCCCGCATATCGGTTCCAGCGGCGGCAATATCGGCCTGGTGACCCTGCGCCCGACCAAGGATTTTGGCGTCTTTGTCAAACAGTCAGTCGGCTCCAACAGTTTGAACAAGTCATTCGCGCGGATTAATACCGGTGATCTGAATGGTTTTAAAACCTTTGTTTCGGCCTCCCACACAGAAGGTGAAAAGTGGCGTGGCAAAGGCACTGTGCGTGCCGACCGGGTGGAATGGAATACATTGTTTGAAGATGGCAATGGCAACTCGACCAATGCCATTTTCAAATACAGCACCCAGGAAAACTATAACTACAACACCCTGAGCAAGGCACAGTTCCAGAAGTCCGGTCGTGGCCTGGATTATGCCGAAGTACCGATCTACAACAGCAGCGGCAAGTTGACCCAGTACTACAAGATCAACCGCAACCCGTTTGAGAACGCATCAGCCTCGCTGACCCAGCGCTTTCAGTTGCGTGACGACCTGGCACTGACCATCGCACCCTACTACTTCTGGTCCAATGGCGGCAGTTTCAGCGGCCAGTCGGCCACCGGCCTGTCCTCGACCAGCGACAAGGCCGGCAACTTCGACCTCAGCGGGCTGGCCTACGACACCTACTACCGCCCTTCATGGACCGAGAGCTGGCGGCCTGGCGTGACCACCAAACTGAAATGGGACTTTAATGAAGCCCACAGCATCGACGTCGGCTACTGGTACGAACGCGCCCGCCAGCGCCAGACCCAACCTTTTATCAGCATCACGGAAAACGGTACACCGGAAGATATCTGGGGCGACTACAACAGCGGCAACCAGCTCAAGGACAACAATGGCGCCACCGTACAGGGCCGCCATCAGTACACCGTGACCCCGGCGCAAAAAATCTGGGTTCAGGACATGTGGACGGTCACCCCCGACCTGACCCTCACCGGCGGCCTGGCCTACCAGTACGTCGAGCGTGACGGCAACAACCTCGGCAGCCTGTACAGCGCCCCCGAAAAGCGTGACGCCAGGTACCACGAGTTTCTGCCGAGCTTCAGTGCGCGCTATCAGGTCAATGACCAGCACCAGGCGTTCTACAACGTCACCCGTAATATGCGTACCCCGCCCAACTATGTGCTGTACAACGCTGGCGACTCCATCAGCCTGGCCCCGGAGCTGAGCTGGAACCAGGAACTGGGCTGGCGCTTCTCCCAGGACGACATGCTGCTCAGCGCCACCCTGTTCCATATCTCGTACAAGGATCGTCAGCTATCGACCACCAATGCTGACGGTGACTACGAAATGCTCAACGTCGGCAGCGTCGTCAACAAAGGCCTGGAGTTGGAATGGAGCGGCCTGCTGCCCTACAACTTCAACTACTACACCTCCTATACCTATACCAGTGCCGAGCAGCAGGACGACGTAATCTCACGCAACAAGGCACTGCCCACCTCCGGCAAGCAACTGGCCAACGTACCGAAAAACATGATCAACGCCAGCCTTGGCTACGACAACAAGCGTTATTACGGCAACGTGGCCGCCAAATATGTAGGTAGCTACTACGGCGACCTGACCAACGACCAGGAAATCTCCGGGCGTACCACTTTCGATATCAATGCCGGGGTGCGCTTGCCGGTGGACAAGAAGATCCTCAAGTCGGCGGCCATTCGCGTCTCGATGCTTAACGTCTTCGACAAGCAATACCTGTCGTCAGCCCGCACCGTGGTGCTTAACGCCGCGCCGGTGAACGGCGTGAACGCCGCCACGCCGTATTACAACGTCGGCGAAGAACGCACCGCCATGGTTTCTTTCGAAGCTAACTTCTAACCCCTGTTCCCGAGCCTGCCAGCACGGCAGGCCCGGGCTGTGACCGCATCAAGAGGACTACCCGGATGAACATGAATCTGCTCCACGACATCACCTTCTACGTTATGTACGGCGCTGCGGCCCTGGCTGCTTTTGTGGTGGTGGAACGCTGCATCTTTTTCAGTTATTCGCTACGCAAGGCCCGTCAATTGCTGCCAGCCATCAACGCCAAGGTGCGCAGTGTCGATGACTTGCCAACGGAATTGACCGGGCGCGACAGCCTGCCCCTACAACTGGTCTCGCAGATCTACGAAGGGCGCCGCCACCTGCACTCGCACCAGGAACTCGAAGACCTCGCGCAGGCCATCTACATCTCCATGCGCGGGCGCCTGTCCCACAGCCTGTGGATCCTCGAAGCCGTGGTGGCCGGTGCGCCGCTGCTGGGTTTGCTCGGTACCATCATGGGCATTATCGACACCTTCAAGGCACTCGCCGAAGCCGGGGTGTCCGACCCGGGTGAAGTGTCCCGCGGTATCGGCACGGCGCTGTACGCCACCGCCCTGGGTATCGCCATTGCCCTGGTTGGCATGGTTTTCAACAGCCATCTGCAAGACCGCCTTGAACTGATCAACGACAACCTCAAGATGCTGCTGTTGCGTGCTGGCCTGGGCACTCAATACGTTGCCGCTACGGTGCCCGTCGCCGCAACTGTTGGCCAGCCACGTACCGCCTGACGCGCGCCAAGGAGCCCCCATGTCGAATGCATTCTCGCGCCTGCGCTGTACCAGCCTGGTCATCTCGCTGGCACTGCTGCTGGGCGCCTGCCAGCAGCAGGCCAAGCCGGTAGATATCAATATTGCCGCGATCAACGATTTTCATGGCAATCTGGCTGCCACCCCTTTCACTTACACCGATGCAACGGCACCGGGCGCCAAGGTGTCGCTCAAGGCCGGTGGTATCAATGCCCTCAGCGGGCTGGTCGGCGAGCTGCGCAAAAGCGACCCGCAACTGCTGCTGATTGGCGCTGGCGACATGATCGGCGGCAGCCCGCCGATGTCTTCAATGTGGGCCGATGAACCCACTCTGCAAGCGCTCGGCGAACTGGGGCTGAAACTCAGCGCCGTGGGCAACCATGAACTGGACCAGGGCAAGCTGGAGTTGCAACGCCAGATCAATGGCGGCTGCGTCTCGTCCCGGCCGGACAAGGCCTGCCAGTTCGACAACAACTACAGCGGCACCCGCTTCCCCTATGTGGCGGCCAACCTGATGGACGCACAAACCGGCAAGCCGCTGCTGCCCGCCTACCGCATCGAGCAGGCCAACGGCGCCAAAATCGCCTTTGTCGGCGCGGTGCTGCGTGATGTCTCGGCCTATGTCAGCCAGCAAAGCATGGACGGTCTCTACACCATCGATGAAGCCGAAGCGATCAATGCGCAACTGCCGGAACTGCGCAAGCAAGGGGTGGATGCCGTGGTCGCGGTGATCCATCAGGGCGGTGAAACCGCAGAACGGTTCGACCAGGCCGACTGTAGCCAGTTGAAGGGCGATATCGTCGATGTGGCCAAGCGTCTGGACCCGCAGATCAAAGTGGTGGTCACCGCCCATACCCATCAGGGTTACCTGTGTCGCCTGGGCGACAAACTGATCACCCAGGGCAGCTCGTTCGGCCGCCTGCTGACCCATATCACCCTCACCGTGGACCCGGTCAAACACCAACTACTCGATGCCAAAGCACAGAACATCGTAGTCGACCCGGCCCGCTACCCGCCGCTGCCGGAAATTGCCGCATTGCAGGCCGATATCGAAGCGCGCAGCAACGAGCATCTGAACAAGCCCATTGCCCGTATCGCCACCCACGAAATCAAACGCACCCTCAACGACGCTGGCGAGTCGGCCATGGGCGATCTGATTGCCGATGCGCAATTGCACGCCACCCGCGCCCTCGGCGCCGACGTGGCTTTTACCAATCTGGGCGGCATCCGCACCGATCTGATCCTGGAGCCAGGCCAGCAGCAACTGACCTACGGCCAGGTGGCTTCAGCGCAGCCGTTCAATAACACGCTGAAAATCCTCAGCCTCACCGGCGCCCAGCTTAAACAGCTGCTAGAGCAGCAATGGCAACCCAAAGGCTTCGGTTTCTATCCCTTGCAGCCTTCGGCTTCGCTGACTTACCGCTGGGATGCCAGCCAGCCCCTGGGCCAGAGGATCATCACCGACAGCCTGCAAATCGACGGCAAACCGGTGCTGCCCGAGCAAACCTACAAGGTTACCGTGAGTTCATTTATGGCGGGCGGCGGTGATAATTTCAGCGTGCTCAATCAGGCCGGCAAGCGGGTGGATACTGGCCTGAACGATCTCGAAGCGCTGATCAACTATCTGCAAGCCCAGGACCGCGCCGGTCAACCTGCGGGAGCAAACCTGCCCCAACAGCGCATTCAAAAAGTGGGTGAAACCCTGGCCGACACGAGCACGCAGCCATGAGCCGCCACTGCGCAGCGCAGGCCCAGTTCGACCTTTTGCTGCCTGAAGCTATCGCTGCTTGCGCAGCAGCATGGTGCCCGCACTCGGACTTCCCGGTCGGCGCGGCGTTGCTCACCGCCAATGACCGGGTCATCCGCGGCTGTAACGTCGAAAATGCCTCCTACGGCCTGACCAACTGTGCCGAGCGCAGCGCCCTGTTCAGTGCCATTGCCCAGGGCCATGCACCTGCCAGCTTCAAGGCGATGCTGGTGTATGCGCCGAAAGTGGCACTGATCTCCCCGTGCGGCGCCTGTCGCCAGGTCATGCATGAACTGATGAGTGCTGACTGCCCGGTGTATTGCGTCGGGCACGACGAGTCAGCCAGCCGCGACTGGACCATCGAGCAACTGCTGCCCGGCGCCTTTGGTTTTTGACGCACAGCGCGAATAGGGGAATGTAGTCAATGAGTTTCATTGGAGTAGCGGTTTTGATTCTTCTGGCGGTGCTGCTCTCCAGCAACCGTCGGGCAATCAAATTACAAACCGTGGTTGGCGCTTTTGTCTTGCAGGCGGGGTTGGGGGCCTTTGCCCTCTATGTACCGTGGGGGCAGGCAACCCTTGCCGCAATCAGCAATTCAGTCGCCATGCTGCAAGACTATGGTAACGAAGGCATCAGCTTTGTGTTCGGCCCCCTGGCCGGCAGCAAGATGTCCGAAGTGTTTGGCAATCAGGGCTTTGTGTTTGCGATCAAGGTGTTGCCGCTGATTGTGTTTTTCAGCAGTTTTATCGCCATCCTCTACTACCTGGGCATCATGAGCGTCATTATCCGCGTGATCGGCGGCGGCTTGCAGCGGGTGCTGGGCACCAGCCGCACCGAGTCGATGTCGGCCACCGCCAATATCTTTGTCAGCCAGTCCGAAGCGCCGATTGTGGTGCGACCGTTTCTGGCCGGCATGACCCGCTCCGAACTGTTCGCAGTGATGGTCGGCGGCATGGCTTCGGTGGCAGGCTCGGTGCTGATCGGTTACGCCAGCCTGGGTGTGGAACTCAAATACCTGATTGCCGCCAGCTTTATGGCCGCCCCCGGCGGATTGCTGATGGCCAAGCTGATGGAGCCGCAAACCCGTGAACCCCGCGACAGCTTCAGCGATATCGAGGTTTACCCCGACGACAAACCGGCCAATGTTATCGACGCCGCCGCACTGGGGGTCAGTAACGGCCTGCAACTGGCCCTCAATGTCGGCGCCATGCTGCTGGCCTTTATCGCCCTGATTGCGATGCTCAATGGCATCCTTGGCTGGGTGGGCAACTGGTTCGGCTTTGCCCACTTGAGCCTGCAACTGATCCTGGGCCATGTATTTGCGCCACTGGCCTTTATCCTCGGCGTGCCGTGGAACGAGGCCATGACAGCAGGCAGTTTTATCGGCGAAAAACTGGTGCTTAACGAATTTGTTGCCTATGTGCATTTCGCTGCCTACCTGGACCCGGCACAAGCCGCCGCCAAAGGCATTGAAGTGCTCTCGGGGCACACCCAGGTAATCGTCACCTTTGCCCTGTGCGGCTTTGCCAACCTGTCATCGATCGGCATTTTGCTCGGCAGCCTGGGCGTCATGGCGCCCTCGCGGCGTCAGGATATCGCCCGCCTGGGCCTGCGCGCAGTGCTCGCCGGAACCCTGTCCAACCTGATGAGCGCAGCGCTGGCCGGAGTGTTTATTGCCCTGTGAAGCAACAATGAACTCTGCTTTCTGTGGGAGCGGGCTTGCTCGCGATTGCATCGTTGCGGTGCGCCAGACAAATCGTGCCGCCTGCATCGCGAGCAAGCCCGCTCCCACCAATAAGAGCATGCATGCCCCATACAAACATTTATGCCTGGATCGACTGCCAATGAAACCTCTGCGCAACCATTTACTGTTTGTTGTCAGTGCCCTGCTGCTGGTCGCCTGCTCCAGCCATGGCGAACCTGAATCAACCCGGGTCTCAGTGATGACCTGGAACGTCGAAAACCTCTTCGACACCGAACACGACCCAGGCAAGGAAGACTTCGCCTACCTGCCCCTGAGCGTCAAGCGTGCACACCCGGAATACCTGGCCAACTGCGCAACAATCGAGGTAGCGGCATGGCGCAGGGAATGCGCAGAAAACGACTGGACCCCAGCCCTGCTCGACGAAAAGCTCAAGCGCCTGAGCGCCGTGATCCAGCAGATTGATAAGGGCCGAGGTCCGGACATCCTGCTGCTCGAAGAAGTCGAGAACAGCCAGGTGATCGAACAGCTCAACGCCCGCCTGGACAAGTCCGCCTACCAGACCCGTGTGCTGCTCGAAGGTTGGGACGCACGCGGCATCGACACCGCCGTGCTCAGCCGCCTGCCGCAATGGGACACCCCGCGCCTGCACGCCGTGCCCTACAAAGCGCTGGGCAATGACGATCCGGCCCGGGTCAGCAACACTCGCGGCATTCTCGAAGTGCGTTTGCTGCTGCCCGGCGGCCAAAAGGCCGCCATTTTCGCCCTGCACCTGCCATCCGGTGGCGCGCCGGGTTATCTGCGCCAGCAGGCGGTGAGCTACCTGGCCCAACTCAAGCGCGAACTGCCCGCCGACGTGCTGCCGATTGTCGGCGGCGATTTCAATATCAACGCTGGTGAAGAACAGCGGCACGGCTATATCGCCAACGACCTGGCCAGCACCTGGGCGGTCTCGCAACTGATTGGCTGCGGCGGCTGCAAAGGCAGTTACTACTACCACGCCAAGCGCGAGTGGTCGTTCTTCGACATGCTCCTGTTCCCGCCGCAAATGACCACTGCTCACGGTTTCAATAGCTGGCAGGTCGATCCGAAAAGCATACGCCTGGTGCACCAGAGCCCCTATCAGCTCAACCGCTGGGGCACTCCGGCCCGCTTCGATGGTGCCCGCCATGCCCAAGGCGTATCCGATCACTGGCCCGTCTACGCCGAGATCTTTCGCAGCGGCAATTGATCTATGCTCACTGACTGCCCCGTACCTTTATCGTCATAAGCCTGGAACTCGATGACCAACCCCAAAGTAAAGATCCGCCGCAAGAACGTAGAAAAGATCCTGTTCGCGGCAGAGAAGGTTTTCGCCGAACAGGGCTATGCCGGAACCAAGATGGCCGATATCGCCCTGCACGCCGAACTGCCGCGCTCCAACCTGCACTACTACTTTTCCACCAAGGACGAGCTGTACCGCGAGGTGCTGATCAACCTGCTGGAAACCTGGGAACTGGAAGGCGCCTGTTTCGAGCACTTCGACGACCCGCGAGTGGTACTCACCAGCTACATCATGGAAAAAATGAACCACTCGCGCACCCGCCCCCACGGCTCCAAGCTGTGGGCCAACGAAATCATGCGCGGGGCGCCGCTGTTTCAGGACATGCTCGACGAGCATATGGCCAGGGGGGCCAGATTCAAGGAACAGAAAATACGCCAGTGGGTGGAAGAGAAACGTATCACCGCCGTCGAACCCTCGGCGCTGCTCTACATGATCTGGGCCTCGACCCAGCACTATGCCGACTTCGACTATCAGGTCTGCGCACTCAACGGCCACCAGCCGCTGAGTGACGCGCAATTCCATCAGGCAATCCAGACCATCACCGCCGTAATTTTGCGCGGGGTCGGGCTGGAGCCGTAGGGCTGCACTCAGTCAAACAAGCTCTGCTCCCAAGCCCCTGGGGTCCATCAGTACGGCGCACTGCCCTGGATGGTGGTGCGATAAAGCTTGCGGCGCAGATGGCTCGGGCAGCCAGCCGCCAAGTGGATCAGCGAGCGGTTGTCCCAGAACACCAGATCGTGGGGCTGCCATTGATGGCGATAGATGTTCTGCGCTAGCACACTGTGGGCGTACAACTCAGCCAGCAGTTGACGGCTTTCGTCTTCAGGCAAACCGATAATGCGGGTGGTAAAGCCTTCGCTGACAAATAGCGCCTCGCGCCCGTTTTCCGGATGGGTACGCACCACTGGATGCACCACTTCGCTGACTTGGGCCAATTGCTCCGGGGTCAGGGTCGGGCGCCAGTTGCCTTCGAATTTGCTTTCGCTATAGCGCGCCGTATAGGAGTGCGCAGCAGAGCGCCCTTGAACCGCATTACGCAAGGCGTGCGGCAGGCCGTCCCAGGCCTGGTGCATGTCGGCGAACAGGGTATCGCCGCCTTCGCCTGGCAGCTCCTGGGCATGCAGCATCGACCCCAGGCTTGGTAGCTCCTTATAAGACAGGTCCGAATGCCAGAACTTGCCTGCATCGCCAAGGCCGATGGATTGGCCGTTGTCGATGATATTGGAAACAATCAGGATTTCCGGGTGGCCGGCAAGCAGAAACTGCTTGAGCACATGGATCTGCAACACACCGAAGCGACGACTGAAATCAATCTGCTGCTGCGGGGTAATGCGCTGCTCACGAAACACCACGACGTGATGCTGCAGATGGGCGCGGTGTATACGGGCGAAATCCTGGTCATTGACCGGCAACGCCAGGTCCAGACCAATGATCTCGGCCCCCACGGTGCCGCTCAAGGGGCGAATGTCAAAAGCTTGAGGGGCGATGTTGCGGGCAATCGCAGAGGCAGACAGTACAGACATAAATTACTCCCACGCAGGGCGCGCCCAATGACGCGCCAATCGATCAGAAACCCACGGAAGTCCCGTGCCGGCTCATTTCGTGCGGCGCGTCGATTGGTCGACCTGTACGCAGAGGCATGACTTTATAGATATAAGAAATTAAATTTAAATATTTTTAAAGCATATGCATATGAGTGATTTTCGGGGTTTTCGCCTTTTCGGCTAAAGCACTGGCGCGACCTGCCGATGCCCTTGAATGACATCAGGTCAACAGGACGAATCGACATGCTCGGCAGCATCAACCCTCTGGCATCCAGCCTGAATATTCAGAGCACCGCCAGCACCACAGCCACTACCGCCACGGACAGCACGGCGGTGCATGACGCCAGCGCAACGGCCAACGCAGAGGTCAAACCGCGGGCAGCCAGAGGGGCTGCAGCACCGCCTGCGGCCGAGAGCGATGACAGCTCGGACATGGTGAAGCAGTTGAAAAAGCACATCGCCGAACTGCAGAAACAGCTGCAACAACAGATGCAGGAATTGCAAAAGATCCAGGCCAGCACTATGAGCGCCGAGGCCAAGATGGCCGCCGTAGCCGGCGCCCAGGCTCAGATTGCCGCGACCGTCGGGGCTCTGCAGGAAGCCACGGCAGCACTGCTGCAGGCCCTGACGGCTCAGGGCAGCAGCGGTTCGGGGTCGATGGTCAGCACCTCGGCCTGATAACACCCAGCTGCTGGTATGTTGGCGTAAGGGTAAAAATCACTGCATACCGGAGAGCTTTTGATTTACTCGCTCTGTGGGAGGCCGGAGTGAGGGACACCTGAGCGCAGCATGACACTGCCGGGGGTTCCGGCCTTGCGCCAGAACCCCCTGTTTTTTCAAGCCGGCGAGCCGCTGCGGTTGAGCCGGTACATGGTCCAGGCAAATCCGGCCAGGGCCAGCCCCGCCAGCGAACCACCCACCAGGCCGATCCAGGCAAAGCCCAGGTGGCTGCCAACGGTACTGCCCAGCAGCGCACCACCGCCGATGCCGATATTGTAAATACCGGAAAACATCGCCATCGCCACATCAGTTGCATCCGGCGCCAACGTCAGCACCCGGGACTGCATTGCCAGCCCGAACGCCATGATCGCAATCCCCCAGACAATGCTCAGCGCCCCCAGGGTTGCGATCCAGCTACTGGCCGGCAGCAACAGCAACAGGCACAGAGCAAGCAGCCCTACCGCTGTCAGCAGGAAACCCAGCGGACCGTACTTGTGGAACCAGCTAAAGCACAATGAACCGATAATCCCTGCACCACCGAACAACAGCAGAATCAGGGTAACGGTACTGCCGCTCATCCCCGCCACGTTTTGCACAAAGGGTTCGATATAGCTGTAAGCGGTGAATTGCGCGGTGATCACCAGCGCGGTCAGTACATAAACCGCCACCAGCGCCGGACGCTTGAACAGCACCGGCAGGCTTCTAAGAGAACCGGAGTTCTGGCTCGGCAGTAATGGCAAAGTGCGCACCAGCCAAAGCACCAGCAGCACCGCAAGCCCGCCAATCACCAGAAAGGTGGTACGCCAGCCCATCGCCTCCCCGAGCAAACGCCCCAGGGGCACCCCCATCACCATCGCCAGTGACGTACCAGTGGCCAGCAGACCAAGCGCCTGCACCTGTTTGCCCTCCGGCGCCAGCCGCACGGCCAGCGAGGCGGTAATCGACCAGAACAGGGCATGGGACAACGCTACCCCGATCCGGCTCAATAACAGGATGGCGAAGCTGTTCGCCAGGCTTGATAACACATGGCTGACGATAAACAGCCCGAACAACACCAACAGCAACTTGCGCCGTTCGACGTTGCGCGTCACCAGCATGATCGGCAGCGAAGCCAGCGAAACCACCCACGCATAGATGGTGAGCATCAGCCCGACATTGGCCGTGGTCATGTCAAAGCTGGCACCAATCGCGCTCAACAGCCCCACAGGGACGAACTCTGTGGTGTTGAACACAAACGCGGCCAGCGCCAGCGCGATAACCGGCTGCCAGTTGGTTTGGGAGGTAGAAGTGGGGTTGGTCATTTAAGGGATGCACTACTCACGTCGGTAATCTGACAGGTTCATGACCGGGGCTTGCGAGCCAGAACCACATGGGCTTGTAGTTTATAGCCTTCTCGCGGGGCTGTTGATGAACATCAGGCATACGTTAGAAATTATTTAATGGATCCACTAATACAATTAAGCGTTCGATTATCGCCATACGAAATTGACTACAGCCTTCCACATACCGCCTAATGGATCCATAAAAGCAATAACACCTGATTTGGAGATTGGTCATGTACCCAAAAAACACCTGGTATGTCGCGTGCACCCCCGATGAACTCACCAACAAGCCTCTGGGCCGGCAGATTTGCGGCGAAAAAATGGTTTTCTACCGTGGCCATGAAAACAAAGTCGCCGCTGTCGAGAATTTCTGCCCGCACCGTGGCGCGCCACTGTCGCTGGGCTATGTCGAAAACGGTAATCTGGTGTGTGGCTACCACGGGCTGGTCATGGGTTGCGACGGCAAAACCGTCGACATGCCAGGGCAGCGGGTACGCGGTTTTCCCTGCAACAAAACTTGGGCCGTGGTTGAGCGCTACGGCTTTATTTGGGTATGGCCCGGCGAGCAGGACAAGGCCGACCCGGCATTGATCCCCCACCTGGAGTGGGCTGTCAGCGATGAATGGGCGTACGGCGGCGGCCTGTTTCATATCGGCTGCGATTATCGTCTGATGATCGACAACCTGATGGACCTGACCCACGAGACCTACGTTCACGCGTCCAGCATTGGCCAGAAAGAAATCGACGAAGTAGCCCCCACCACTACCGTTGAAGGCAACGAAGTAGTGACTGCCCGGCATATGGAAAACATCATGGCCCCGCCGTTCTGGCGCATGGCGTTGCGCGGCAACAACCTGGCCGATGATGTGCCGGTGGATCGCTGGCAGATTTGCCGCTTCACCCCGCCCAGCCATGTATTGATCGAAGTCGGCGTGGCCCACGCGGGCAAAGGCGGCTATCACGCGGCACCGGAGTTCAAGGCAGCGAGTATCGTGGTCGACTTTATCACCCCCGAAACCGACACCTCGATCTGGTATTTCTGGGGCATGGCGCGCAACTTCAACCCCCAGGATCAGGAGCTGACGGCCACCATTCGTGAGGGCCAGGGCAAGATTTTCAGCGAAGACCTGGAAATGCTTGAGTGCCAGCAGCAAAACCTGCTGGATCACCCGCAGCGCGCCCTGCTCAAGCTCAATATCGACGCCGGCGGTGTGCAGTCACGTCGCGTGCTGGAGCGCATCATGGCCAGCGAGCGAGCCCCCGAACAGCAACTGATCGCCACCGCGCAGTAACATCCGAGGACGCAGCATGATTGATGTAGTGGTGGTATCTCGCAACACCGAAGCCCAGGGCATTTGCAGCTATGAACTGGCCAGCGCCGATGGCAGCGCCCTGCCCCCGTTCAGTGCCGGTGCGCATATTGATGTGCATCTGCCTGACGGCCTGGTGCGTCAGTACTCCCTGTGCAACCACCCTGATGAACAGCACCGCTACCTGATTGGCGTGCTCAGGGATCCAGCTTCGCGGGGCGGCTCGCAAAGCCTGCACGAGCAGATCAATAGCGGTGATCGCCTGCGCATCAGCGAACCTCGCAATCTGTTCCCACTCGCTCATGAGGCCCGTCGCAGCCTGTTGTTTGCCGGAGGAATCGGGATCACTCCGATTCTGTGCATGGCGGAACGCCTGGCCCACAGCGGTGCCGACTTCGAGATGCATTACTGCGCCCGCTCCAGCGAACGGGCCGCCTTTGTCGAACGCATCCGCCAGTCGTATTTTGCCGATCGGGTGTTTTTGCATTTCGATGAACAGCCAGAGTCAGCGCTGGACGCAGCCCGTGTACTGGCCAATCCACAAGCAGACAACCATGTGTATGTGTGCGGCCCCGGAGGCTTTATGCAGCACATCCTGGACAGCGCTCGTGCACAAGGCTGGCAGGAACAGGCCCTGCACCGCGAATACTTCGCCGGTGCGGCGGTGGACAGCAGCACTGACGGCAGTTTCTCGGTAAAGGTGGGCAGTACCGGCCAGGTGTTCGATATACCGGCGGACAAAACCGTGGTTCAGGTCCTGGAAAGTCACGGTATCGACATTCCCATGTCATGCGAGCAAGGCGTATGTGGCACCTGCCTGACCCGTGTGCTCGAAGGCGTGCCGGATCACCGTGACATGTTTCTCACCGAAGAGGAGCAGGCTTGCAACGACCAGTTCACGCCGTGCTGTTCGCGCTCCAGATCCCCCATGTTGGTACTGGATATCTAGCGGTGGATCACCTTCATCCGCTCATTGGCCGTGGCTGAGCCGAAGGTTTCGGCATAGCGCAATGTGGCGTTGGCGTGCTCGCGCATGATGGCTTCGGCGCGGGCACCCTGGCGGCTGACCAGGGCATCGAACACCGAATGGTGCTGCATATGGGCGTAGTTGAAGCGCCGGTATTCGCGGGTCATGTCCTTGCGATCAACCGCCAGCGCCGTCACCGAGGCAAAAGGCAGATGGTCATTGCGCGCCAGCGCATCAGCGATGGCCGGGTTGTGGCTGCCTTCGACGATCACCTGGTGAAAGCGCATATTGAGGTCGTGATAGACCTCGAGGTCGTCCTCGGTAACAAAGCCCTTATCGAACAGCTCATCGCCTTGCAACAGGCACAACTCCAGCGCCGCCCGCGCCTCAGTGGACAGCCCGCGTTCGGCGGTCAGGCGAGCGGCCAGACCTTCAAGCACCCCGCGTACCTCCACCGCACCGGCGATGTCATTGGCACTGACCAAACGCACCTGAAACCCGCGCCCGCCGAAGCGCACGAGCAGGCCTTCCTGCTCCAGGGTGCGAAAAGCCATGCGCACCGGCATGCGGGACACACCAAACAGTTCGGCGGTGGGGATTTCCATCAGGCGTTCACCAGCGGCAAGTTCGCCTGAGGCAATCATTTTACGCAGTGCGATCAGCACCAATTGACCGGGCTTGCTCATCCAGACAGCATCCAGAAAACGTGGGCAGTCATAGTAACCCATCAACCCGCGCTGAAGAGCTCAACCTTGCGGGGGCGGTGAGGCTTGCCTGCTATGGCAGCACCGCGGTTTACCTGCAAGACTGGGTCACATCGACAACGGATAACTCACCACCACCCGGGTCTGATCGAAGTCACTGTTGAAACTGCGCCGGTTGGTGGCGTTGTTGACCCGCAAGCTCAGGTTCTTCAGCGCTCCGCTCTGGATGGTATAGCCCACCTCGGTATCACGCTCCCACTCCTTGCCGTTGGTGCCCTGCTTGGTCGTCGCGTTGTCGCCATACCCGTAACGAACCATCGCCAGCAACCCCGGTACGCCAAGCGCAGCAAAGTTGTAGTCGTAGCGCACCTGCCAGGAACGTTCGTCAGCGTTACTGAAGTTACCGTTGAACATGTCATTGCCCAGGGTTCGCCCGCTGCTGCCGTACACCGACATCCAGCCACTGTCGCCGCTCACCCGCTGCAATCCCAGGTACAGCGTATGACCACCGGTGGCCGCCGAAAACAGCCCGTACGCCGTGCGGCTGCTGATCTGGCCGATACGTGCACTGCCATCGTCCTTGTCTATAAAGTAGCCAAGGTTGGCGCCCAGCACCCAATCACCCACTGGCTGTTTGTGCAGCAGGTTGAAATAGCTTTGCTGATAGATATCGGCCAACTGCGAATGCCACGCGCCGATCTGTGTGCGCTGCTCATTAAAGCGGTACTCCGCACCGGCATAATTGAACCGGTCCGAAGTTACCCCCGGAGCTGCCCACGCAGACAGGTCCTGCATATCCGAAGAATTACGCAAGCTCACCGCCCGGTATTGCCCCGCCTGCAAACCCAGCCCGTCAATGTCTTTAGACACCAGCATGGCCCCCCGGAAAGTTTGCGGCAGCAGGCGGCCATCGTCGTAACGCAGCACCGGCACATCCGGCAGCAACTCACCGAGTTTCAGCTCGGTAGCCGAAAAACGCGCCTTGGCCGCCAGCCCTGCCCGAGCAAAATTGTCCGCCGCCCGCCCGTCACTGTTTACCGGCAGCAACTCGGAACCGCTGGCAACCCGGCTGCTGTCGAGCTTGACCCCGAGCATGGCAATTCCTTCCAACCCAAAGCCCACCGCCCCTGGTGTGTAACCGGAGCTGAACTTGAGAATAAAACCCTGGGCCCATTCATCGACCTTGCTTTTGCCTGCGCTGTGATCTCGAAAATCACGGTTGAAGTAGTAGTTGCGCAGCAACAAATCGGCTTTCGCACCCTCAAGGAAACCTTCGTCCTGAGCCATAGTCGAGGCACACACCGACAACGACAGTAAACCTGTAAGCATCTTCATTATTATTGTTCTCCGGTTTCCGGGCGCAGCCGTTCCCCGCAGCTGTTACGGCCTGCCCGGTTAGATAGGTATGGGGTAAATGCCCGGCCAGGCCGGGCTTTGCTCAGCGGGTGAAATCAGGCCCTGACCAGTACTGGCTGTAACGGCGCCGCAGCAGGTTTGAGCAGCAGCAAACAACCCGCCGCGATCACGAAGACCACGGCGAACACCCCGTACAGGTGCAGCGGCTGCCAACCGGCATCCAGCAGGAAGCCGGCGACGATGGGCGACAAGATCGCGCCGATACGGCCTATGCCGATACCCCAGCCCACACCCGTGGCACGGACCGAAGCGTCATATACCACAGGTGAGAGCGCATAGAGCCCGGCAACGCAGCCGTTGGAAAACAGCCCGATCAGCAAACCAAGCCCCAACGCGTTCATCACCGAAGATCCGGAGCCGACAAACAGCACCAGCAACCCGGCGGTAATCAGCATAAACAGCGACAGCACCCGGGTCAGCGGCCAGCGTGAAGACAAACCACCAATCAGGGCCGCGCCGAAGATCCCGCCCACGCTCAACAAAACCCCGCCGGTAATCCCCTGCTGTGCGGAGAGCCCGGCCGATACCAGCAGTTTTGGCGTCCAGCTCATTACAAAATAAAAGCCGAACATCACCAGGAAGAACAACAACCAGATTAACAAGGTGGTACGACGCATGGCAGGCGCCAGCAGTTTGGTCAGCCCGGAACTGGTCCCGGTCGAACTCACCGCCGCCGGCAACTGGCTCAGGGCTGGTTGCCCCAGACGCCGGGCCAGACTGTTGATACGCTGCAAGGCCGTAGCCGGGCGGCGCGCCAACAGGAAGTCCAGTGACTCGGGCAACCACAGCAGCACCAGCGGGATTACCGCAAAGGTGACAAGCCCGCCAAACACAAACACCGAACGCCAGCCCCAATGGGTCAGCAGCCACACCGCCAGCAAGCCGCCGAGTGTTGCGCCGAGGGCATAACCAGTGGATTGCAGGCTTACTGCCAGACCACGCCAGCGTTTACTCGCGTATTCACTGGCAATCACGTTGCTGCTGGCCAGGATCCCGCCGATCCCCAAACCGGTCAGCCCGCGCAGCAATGCCAATTGTGTCGGGGTCTGACTCAACGCCGAGAGCAACATACCCGTGCCGCTGACCACCAGGCACAACAGGATCAAGGGACGCCGCCCGATACGGTCGGCCCAGGGCGCGATAAACAGCGAGCCTGCGGCCATGCCGAACAGACCGGCACTGAGCAGCATGCCGATCTGCGCACCGCTCAGGGCCCACTCGGCCGACACCGATGCGGCGGTAAACGCCATGACCAGCACATCAAAGCCGTCGATCATGTTCAGAACGATGCAAATGCCGATGGCGAGCCATTGAAACCCCACCATCGGGCCATTATCCATGCGAGCTTTCAAATCGACAGCCATCACTGCACCTGCCTTTGGCGATCGGCCAGGCAAAACACGGTAGTGCACACAGACATAAAGCGGGCAGAACTCAGGTAGCTCTGCGCTCTGGATAAGCCTTTCATGACGAGACCCTTTTTTTGTTTTTTTATGAGCAACGGTCAGGAGGGGATCCAGCCATCGCCAGGGCGCTAGTCAACCCGTTAATGGATCCATAGGCAATATAGGGAAATGGAGGATCCGTCATAACTACAGCGACAGAGAGCTTAAAGCCTTACATTAAAACCATATAAATCAATCAGTTATATATCCACCCAAGTACGATCTTTACCGTTCGATTATCGACCAGTCTCGCCGCAAGGCCCCCGACAGCCAAGCGCGATTCAATTACCCGCTGGAAACTCGACTTATTGGATCCACTAAAACTAATGTTCGCTCCCTGTTACTCAACAAACGCCAGGCTTGCCTGCGCGGCATGGATAGACGTAATGCGGTAGTCCGCAGCAGGTAGCAGATAGGCAAAAAAGAACTGTGCGGTTTGCAGCTTACAGGCCCGCAGCGGATCAGTTGCTACCAGCCCCCGGGACACCCGCGCCGCCCGCGTCCAGGCAAACCCCAGCAGGGCCAAGCCGCACAACTGTAAAAAGTCACCGGCCACCCGATAAGGGTATTCACCCTCCTCAACGGCCCGCTTGCTGATCGCATCAACCACGTCTGCAAGCTTGTCACAGAGCACCGCCAACTCTGTACCAAAGCCGCAGCAATCAGGGACTGTCAGCGCCTGTGTCGCTTCTTCGCACATTACGTTCAGCCATTGGCTAAATACCTGACCTTTATCGCCCAGTACCTTGCGCAGCAACAGGTCATTGGCCTGGATCTCGTTGCTGCCTTCGTAAATCATCGCAATGCGGCTGTCACGCAGGGTTTGCTCGATGGCAAACTCATGCACATAACCGTAGCCGCCAAACACCTGCAAGGCGTTGCTGGCCAGGCAGAAGCCCTGTTCAGTGAAAAATGCCTTGATCACTGGCGTCAGCAGTTCGGCCAGTTGCTGCGCTCGCTGACACTCGACTGCACTTACCTGGTGTTCAGCCTGATCGAGCAGGTGCGCCACCCAGTAACCCGCGGCACGCATGCCTTCGGTGCAGGCACGCAGTTCCAGCAAGGTGCGGCGCATGGCCGGGTGAAAACAGATCGGATCGGCCGCTTCGGCATGGGCCCCGGCAGGCCGCACGGGGGCACGCATCTGCTTGCGCTCCAAGGCATAACTGTAAGCGTTCTGCCAGGCCGCTTCGGCATGCCCCAACCCCTGCAGGCCGACATGCAGTCGCGCCGAATTCATCATCACAAACATCGCGGCCAGACCGCGATGGGCCTCACCTATCAGCCAGCCTTGCGCCTGCTCGAACACCAGCGAGCAGGTGGCACTGGCACGGATCCCCATCTTGTGTTCAATGCCATCGCAACGCACGTTATTGAGCGAGTGGTCATCCAGCAATTTGGGCACCAGAAACAGCGATATCCCACGACTGCCCTCAGGCGCACCGGACAATCGGGCCAGCACCAGATGGAGGATATTGGCGCTCAGGTCATGTTCGCCGCCGGAGATAAACAGCTTGCTGCCGCTCACCCGATAACTGCCATCGCCTTGCGGCTCGGCACGGCTGCGCAGCAGGCCGACATCGCTGCCCGCCTGCGGCTCGGTCAGGCACATGGTGGGCAGCACTTCCCCGCTGACAATCTGCGGTAAATAACGCGCTTTGATCCACTGCGGCGCATGGGCCTTGAGGCACAGGTAGGCACCATGGGCGATCCCGGTGTACATGGCCCAACCGTGGTTGCTGGCATAGAGCATTTCCTGCAACGCGGCATCGAGCAACTGCGGCAACCCCTGCCCGCCATAGGCCTCGTCGCAGGCCAGGGCGGGCCAGCCGCCTTCGGCATAGGCCCGATAGGCCTCGACAAAGCCGTTTGGAGTCGCCACTTGCCCGGCCTCGAAACGACAGCCCTCACGGTCGCCGCTGCTGTTGAGCGGCGCAAGGATAGTGCTGCCAAAACGCGCAGCCTCTTCCAGAATCTGCTGCGCCAGTGCCAGATCCAGCCCCGCTAACCGTTCGGTTTGAGCCCATGCCTGCGGGGCTTCTAGCCAGTGTTCAAGAACAAACTGCATATCGCGCAGCGGCGCCTGGTACTGCCACATGGGAACACCTCAAATCGTTGAAAAGTCGGGATTTTCGATCAGTACCGCCATGCCCTGGCCGCCGCCGACACAGGCCGCCGCAATGCCATAGCGCAGGTTCTGCTCGCGTAATTGTCGGGCCAGGGTCAGTACCAGGCGCAAACCGGTGGCCGCCAGCGGGTGTCCGAGGGCAATCGAGCCACCCCGGCAGTTGAGCCTTGGCTTGTCCAGCTCCAGCGCCCGGGCCACTGCCAGTACCTGGGCAGCCTGGGCTTCGTTGATTTCAAACCGGCCGATAGCCTCCAGGCTCAGGCCGCTACGTTGCAGCAACAACTCGATGGCGGGTACCGGGCCAATACCCATCAACTCCGGCGCCACGCCAACCACCGCCGTGGCCAGCAGATGGGCCAGTACCGGCTGCCCTGCTACAGCGCGCCCCACCAGCGCAGCCGCCGCACCATCGACCACCGCACAACTGTTGCCAGCGGTTTGCACCCCGTCACGATGGATTGCCTCAAGCCTGGCCAGGGCCAAGGCATCAGTGGGGCGCGGGTGGCTGTCGCGGCTGACCGCATCGCAGCGGCGCGGCAGGCTGATGCCCCGGGGCTGATAGCCCTCCAGCTCAAACACTTCATTGCCCAGCGTGACAATTTCGGCTGCCAGCCAGCCGCTGGCCTGGGCCTGCAGTGCTTGCTGATGGCTGTTCAGGGCATAAGCGTCGACCGCATCACGGCTCAGGCCATAACGCCGGGCCAGGTTTTCCGCGGTGACGATCATGTCCACCGCCGGGGCCGGGTCGAACAGGGCCTCCCAGAGAAAGTCCTTGAACTCCACTGCGGCCCCCAGCCGGAACCCGCCACGATGGGTATAGGCGGCAACCGGGTTGCGCGACATGGACTCGGTACCCACGCACAGCACCAACTCCATGCCGTCTTGCAATTGCCCCGCAGCCTGGCGCAGCAACTCAAATCCGGTGGCGCAAATACGCTGTACCGCCAACGCCGGTACTTGCTGCGCCACCCCGCTGTACAGGCCTATATGCCGAGGCAGCATGTAGGCGTCAAAACTGGCCTGGGCCATCGAGCCGGCCAGTACCGAATCCACCGCCCGCCCATCCAATCCGGCCCGGGCCAATACTTCACGGCCAACCTTGATACCCATATCGATCGGTGAAACCTGGGCCAGCGCCCCGCCCAGGTCGACCCAGGGTGTACGCACGGCCTCAAGGATGGCCACATCGTTGAATACCGTGTATTGCCCCAATGGCTTCACGAAGACTTGCCTGCGCGCAGGATCGACGGCTCCAGCCCCCGATACAACGCCTCTACTTGGGCCGCACGCCATTGCAGCACCGCGCGCTGGTTGATCGAGCCCTTGTCGGTAATTTCACCACGATCGATCGACGCCGCGTCATTCTGCAGCGCAATCCACTCCAGGCGGCTGGCATTGCCGCTGGCCTGACGATTGAGGCGCTGCAACCAGTCGGCAAACCACTGGCGCACCGGGGCACTGGCCAACACTTGCGCATCCGTGGCCCCGGCAGGCAAAGCCGCCAACTGGCGGCACTCGTACAGCCGGGCAAACACCAGGGCGCCCAGGCATTCGCGATCCGGCGCCGCAATCACCAGATCCTGCACATAGGGCGCCCCTTCCAGCACTGCGCGGTTGCGCAAGGGCCCCACGCTGACAAAGACCCCGGAAGACAACTTGAAGTCCTCAGCCAGGCGACCGTCGAACATCAGTCCCCATTGCGGGTTACAGGGATCGGCCAACTTGATCGCATCACCGGAGCGGTAAAAGCCGTCAGCGTCAAAGGCCTCGGCGCTCTGCTCGGGGGAGCGCCAATAGCCGGGCATGATATGCGGCCCGCGAAAACGCCCTTCCAGCTTGCCGTCCACCGGTACCAGGCGAACCTCACAACCCGGCGCAGGCAAACCGATATAACCGGCCATGGACAAGGGGCCGGTGGTGAAGGTGCAGGACGGCGAGGCTTCAGTCATGCCCAACCCGGCCATCATGCGTATACGTTCGCCACAGTGTTGTTCTGCAACCCGGTCGAGCCGGTCCCAGACACTTTGCGAAAGCCCGGCGGCGGCAAAAAAGAACAGCTTGATGCGGGCAAAAAAACGCTCGCGCAGTTCGCTGTCGGTCTCCAGCGCGCTCACCAGTTCCTCCCAGCCCTTGGGCACGGTGAGGTACGCCGTGGGCGAGATTTCCTTGAGGTTGCGCAGGGTTTCTGCAATGCCCTGGGCGGTCGGTTTGCCGCCATCGAGGTACAGGGTGCCGCCGTTGTACAGAACGATACCGAGGTTATGACTGCCGCCAAAGGTATGGTTCCAGGGCAGCCAGTCCACCAGCACGGGCGGTTCTTCGGCAAACACCGGGAAGGTCTGCAGCAGCATTTGCTGGTTGGCGCAGAGCATGCGCTGGGTAGTGATCACTGCCTTGGGCAGTTTGGTCGAACCCGAGGTGAAGAGAAATTTGGCGATACTGTCCGGGCCGCTCGCTTTGAAAGCCACCTCGGCCTCGGCAGCGCCCGGCTGCTCCAGCAAGCTGGCAAAGCTGACCTGAGCGCGCCCGCTGATGTCGCCACGCACCGCAACCAGCGGGGTAGTGCCCGGCAGTACTGCGTCGATTGCCCGCTTAAAGGGCACGGTGTCGCTGACAAAAATCAGCCCCGGCTGCAACAGGTCGCACACATGGCGCAACTTGGCAAAGTCCTGGGACAGCAGCGAATAAGCCGGGGATACCGGGCAATAAGGGATGCCGGCGTACATCGCGCCCAGAGCCATCTGCAAGTGCTCTATATCGTTGCCCGACAGAATCGCCAGCGGGCGCTCGGCACACAGGTCATAGGCAAGCAGGCTTTGGGCAATGGCGCGCACATCTTCAAGCATCTGCGCGTAGCTGACGTGGCGCCACTCGCCGCACTTGTCGCGGGCCGCGATAAAGGTCTGCCCGGGGCGTACCTGTGCCCAGTGCAACAGGCGATCGAGCAAGCGTTCGGGCCTGGGTGCCAGCGCTTCAAGGGAGCGCATATGCAAGATGCCACCCTCTTCAATCACCTCGACCGCAGGATGACCGATGGCTACCTGGCGATAACGCGGCTGGGCCACATCGGCCTGGATATGGGATATGGATTCGTAACTCACGTGGTGTTCCTCCAGCAAGGCATGCGCTGCCCGTCCGGCAATCAAGCGGCATGGCGCAGGCATGGCAGCCCGTGGCTGCTTGCTTGTTATTGTTATGCCTTGTGCAGACGGTCAGATCGGGTAGTGACGCGGTCCGTTCTGCAGGGTGACCCAGCGCAACTGGGTGAATTGCTCGATCGAAGCCTTGCCGCCAAAACTGCCATAACCGCTGGCCTTGACCCCGCCAAAGGGCATTTGCGCCTCGTCGTGAACCGTAGGGCCGTTGATATGGCAAATACCCGACTCGACCCGTTGGGCCAGTGCCAGGGCACGCCCGGTGTCACGGCTGAAAATCGCCGCCGACAGGCCAAACTCGGAGTCGTTGGCCAATTGCAAGAGCGCCTCGTCCCCGTCCCCGCGCATCAGCACGGCCACCGGGCCAAAGGACTCTTCGCGATACAGGCGCATTTGCGCAGTCACGCCATCGAGCAAAGCCGGCTGCATGATGCTGCCTTCAACTTCACCGCCCACTACCAGCCGCGCACCTTTGCTCACGGCATCGTCAATCAGCGCCCTGATCCGCACAGCGGCATCGGTGTCCACCAGTGAGCCGAGTACCGAATCTCCAGCCTCGGGGTTGCCTGCGCGCAAGGTCGCAACCTTGGCTGCCAGCTTGGCGATAAAGGCATCTGCCACTTTGCTGTCGACGATCAACCGCTCGGTGGACATGCAAATCTGCCCCTGATTGAAGTAAGCGCCGAAGGCTGCTGCCGCCACCGCGGCATCCAGATCGGCATCGTCCAGCACCAGAAACGGTGCCTTGCCCCCCAGTTCCAACAGTGCCGGTTTAAGATGCCGCGCCGCCAGCCCGGCGACGATGCGCCCCACATGGGTCGAACCGGTGAAGTTGACCCGGCGCACCGCCGGGTTGGCAATCAGGCGTTCGACAATCGCCGGGGCATCGGCCGGGGCATTGCTGATCACATTTACCACGCCATCTCCAAGCCCCGCGTCCTGCAACACCTGACCGATCAGCCGGTGCACCGCCGGGCTCAGCTCGGATGCCTTAAGCACCACGGTGTTGCCGCACGCCAGCGGCATGGCCAGGGCGCGGGTGGCGAGAATCACCGGGGCATTCCAGGGCGCAATGCCGAGGATCACGCCGCACGGTTGGCGCAGCGCCATGGCGAAGCTGCCGGGCACATCGGAGGGGATTACCTCACCATTGATTTGCGTGGTCATGGACGCTGCTTCGCGCAACATGCCCGCCGCCAGCTTGACGTTAAAGCCATACCAGTTGGCCATGGCCCCGGTTTCCCCGGCCGCGGCAATAAACTCAGGGGCCCGCGCCTGCATCAGCTCGGCAGCGGCGAGCAAGCGGGTACGCCGCTCATTGGCTGCCAGCGCAGCCCACGCCGGGAACGCGGCCTGCGCCGCCGCAACCGCAGCATCGGCATCTTCCAGGGTGGCGGCGGCCACGCGGGACACCACCTCGCCAGTGACCGGATTACAGCGTTCAAACGTTCGGCCATCACGGGCCGGGCACGACTTTCCGCCGATCAGCAGGGGCACGTCCAACATGGTGATTCCTCTTTATTGTCGTTATCGGGAATGCTTTTGCAGGGTGCGCCCAGCGCCCCCTGAACGCCGAGCTTAGCGCTTGTAGGCTTGCAGGCCGGGCTTGATGCTCTTGTCATCAAGGAACTGCTTCATACCCTGCTCGCGGCCGCCTTCGGTGTCCAACAGACGCGACTGATCGAGCTTGGCGTAGAGGTAATCTTCGTTCTGCTCCCAGGTCAGCTCGCGGCAGCGCTTGAAGCCATGCTTGGCGGCACGCAGCACCACCGGGTTTTTCTCCAGCAGGTTACGCGCCAGCTCAATGGTGACTTCACGCAGCTGTGCCAGCGGCACGCTTTCATTGACCAGGCCCATCTCGGCGGCCTTTTGCCCGCCAAAGGTCTTGCCGGTCATGATGTAGTACAGCGACTGACGATGGCCCACGGTGTCGGCCATTGCCTTGCTCACCAGATTGCCCGGCGGAATGCCCCAGTTGATTTCCGACAGGCCGAAGGTCGCTTCATCGGCGCAGATGGCCAGATCACAGGCCACCAGCGGGCTGAAACCACCACCGAAGCACCAGCCATTGACCATGGCGATGGTCGGCTTGGCATACATGCGCAGCAACTTCCACTGCCATTGCGAAGCTTCGCGGCGGATTTTTTCCTGGAGAATTTCAGGACCGGCGTCCACTTCACGGAAGTACTCCTTCAAGTCCATGCCCGCAGTCCAGGCATCGCCGGCACCGGTCAGGACCAGCACGCCAGCGTCCGGATCCTGCTCGAGGGTTTCCAGCACGTCGATCATTTCGCGATTGAGGGTCGGGCTCATGGCATTGCGTTTTTCCGGACGATTGAGAATCACCCAGGCGATGCTGTCTTCGATTTCGACTTTAACGGTTTTCCAGCGGCCTTCGTATTGGCTCATGGCGATCTGCTCTCTTGTTGTTCGCTTGAAGATGACTAAAAACTAACCGGCAAAATTAGTTATGTCAATTAACCATTAATTAAATTAACCGAATTTATTTCCTGCAAGCACACGCAAAATAAAGCAGCGGTGGCTATCAACCGGCAATCGCGGCAAACTAGATAGGTTTATTAACTTCATTCACGCGAGGATCCTACTTTCCATGACCAAGCCTGCCCCTTCTGCCGACACCCCTGTTGCCATGCCAGAAAGCCCGGACGTGCAGGCGCCCCTGGACACTGCGCTGGACGACCTGATCGGCTATGCCATGCGGCGGGCCCAGCTCAAGCTGTTCCAGAACCTGATTGGCCGGCTGGCGGTGCATGACCTGCGCCCGGCGCAGTTTTCGGCGATGGCGATCATCGACCGGCATCCGGGCCTGATGCAGGCCGACCTGGCGCGTGCGCTGGCCATTGAGCCGCCGCAAGTGGTGCCATTGCTGAACAAACTGGAGAGCCGGGCGCTGGCGGTGCGGGTGCGGTGCAAGCCGGACAAGCGTTCCTACGGTATCTTCCTGAGCAAAACGGGTGAAGCGCTGCTCAAGGAACTCAAGTCCATTGCCGCGCAAAGTGATATCGACGCAACTTCGGCGCTGGATAGCGCCGAACGCGAAGAGCTGCTGCGGTTGTTGAAGAAGGTCTACCAGAACTGACGATGGCGGAGCTTGCGCATCACCGTAGATACCCTGCTCACGTAAAGCATGGATATTGACTCGGTGGCTCTAACTGGGATTTCGAGTACATATCCAGCCTTCGCGTGTAACTGGAATATTGGCTTCGCCCTTACGGCGAGGCACATTTGTCAAACAGCCACAAAGGTACCCAAAAAGGCACCATCGTACAGCCCTCGCTTCGGCCCCGCTGCGTAGACCCGCCGTCACGGCTCTCCCGGCATCCATACCGGTCGACTCACTACGCAGAACCCGAATGAAGCCTCCCGGAAGGCGAGTAAATCAAAAGCAGATCAAAAGCCAAATCAAACAATCTCAGGTTCGCTGCACCTGTTGGCGCCCTACCAGATCGGCAAGGTATAGATCGCCAGGAAGCGGGTCTGGTTTTCGTCGCGAAAGGCGGCCCCGGTCGGGAAGTCGTTGCGGTATATCGATTTGCGTGCCAGAAGTCCGAGGTTTTTCAGCGGCCCGCTCTGGATCACATAACCCAGCTCCATCTGAAATTCCCGCTCCTTGCGGTCATCGGCATTCAAGGCTGCCAACTCGATATTGTCCCCGCGCAAATAACGCAACCGCCCTTTCAATCCCACCACCCCCAACGCCGTAAAGTCATAATCGTAGATGGCTTGCCAGGTGCGTTCCCGGGCATTGAGAAAGTCCGAACTCATGGTCATCTCGCTCATGCCCATCAGCTCCGTACCGCCGATATACGGCGTGGCCGTGTCACCACTGGCATGCATATAACCCAGGCTCAGGGTGTGCCCGCCCAAGCGATAACCCAGCAACGCCGAGGCATTGATATTGTCGACCTGGCCCGCCTTGGCACTGCCTGCCTCGTCACTGAAAAAACTGCGCAAGTCGCTGGTCAGCACGCCATCGCCCAACGGCAGGTTATGCACCAGGGCCAGGGTACTTTGCTTGTACAGATCCGCCACCTCGACATGGTAGACACGCAGACTCAGTGCCTTGTTGACCTGATAATCACCTCCGGCATAAGCCAGGTGCGAGGTCTCGGCCGAGCCCCTGAAACGGCCATTGGGTGAAGCGATGGTCATGGCCTGGTAGTTGGTGGAATCGCGTTTGTTGATGGCGTCGATATAGCCGGTGTTTAAGGTCAGGCCGTCGATCTCTTTGGAACTGAGGATGGCCCCGCGAAAAGTCTGCGGCAGCAGGCGCGAGGGGCTGGCAAAGGCAAACGGCAGAAAAATCGACACATCACCGGCTTTGAGCGTGGTCTGGCTGATACGCATCTTGCCGGTAAAGGCCAGCCGCGAGTACTCGTCGGCCGCCTGCTTGTCACTGTTGATCGGCAAAAGTTCGGTGCCGCTGCGATCGGGGGATGAGTCCAGCTTGACCCCCAGCAAACCGCGCACATCCAGACCAAAACCCACTGTGCCCTGAGAAAAGCCCGATTCCATATTGGCGATAAAACCCTGGGCCCACTCCCGGGTCGACGTCTTGGCGCCGCCATCCTTGTAGTCACGGTCCATGTAGTAGTTGCGCAGGGTCAGGGTACCGTGGCTGTCGTCAATAAATCCCTGCGCCGAAAGCTGCGTGGAGCACAGGCAGAGGGCAATCCACGAAAGAGGGAAAAAGCGTAATGCACCTTGGTTGAGCGTATGCATGTCGAGTGTCCATTTATTGTTTTTTTTGACAGAACCGGAACGCTCTATTGGCGTTTCCTGAGCGGAGAATGGAAACAAGCCCGAGCAACGTCAATCTCAACTGATCGATAATCGAACGTTATGTTTATTATCTATATTGATCACCAACTGTATTGAAACCTCCATAACCGCGTCCTATACGGTTCAAATCCATATTTAAGGCTAAAAACGCTCACAGCTTCTTTTTTTAGTTATCTTTGTTAATCTTTATTCGACTCGCAGAAAGCCCCCCTACAAAAACAATAATGAGGTTCGCCCATGAACACTCCACAGCAGCGTTCGACGCTGACAATCGCTTTGTGCTTTATCGTTGCGCTTATCGAAGGATTTGACCTGCAAGCCGCCGGCACTGCCGCCGCGGGCCTGCGCCAGAGCTTCACCCTGGACCCGAAAATGATGGGTTGGGTGTTCAGTGCAGGGATCATCGGCCTACTGCCGGGGGCCTTTTTTGGCGGATGGATTGCCGACCGTATAGGCCGTAAAAAAATCCTGGTTGGCGCAGTCATCCTGTTTGGCGTTTTCTCGTTGCTGACCGCTTATGTCGACAGCTACTCGCACTTGCTGCTGGTGCGGTTCATGACGGGCCTGGGCCTGGGCGCGGCATTGCCCAACCTGATTGCCCTGTGTGCCGAAGCGGTGGACGAGCGCCGTCGCGGCACCGCCATCAGCATCATGTACTGCGGCGTGCCCTTGGGCGGCGCACTGGCGGCGGTGGTGGCGATGTTCGCCCATGAGCACTGGCAAACCACCTTTATCATCGGAGGGCTGGCCCCGCTGCTGGTGGTACCGCTGATGATCATTCTGTTGCCAGAATCCCGGGTGTTCCGCCAGGACGTCAGCCATACCCTGCGGGTATCCACCGGCCAGGCCCTGTTTGGCGAAGGTCGCGGAGCCTCGACCCTGGCGTTGTGGCTCAGCTATTTCTTCACCCTCACCGTGATGTACATGCTGCTCAACTGGCTGCCCACGCTGCTGCTCGACCAGGGCTTCACCAAGCCACAGGCGGGCATGGTGCAAATGCTGTTCAATATCGGCGGTACCTTGGGCTCCTTGCTGGGCGGCCTGCTGTTGGACCGCTGCAACCCGATCAAAGTGGTGCTGGCGGTGTATGCCGGTTTGCTGGCGGCCCTGGCGGCGATCGGTTTTTCAGTGGGGATTGTGCCCGTGGCTACGGCAGGCTTTGCCGTGGGCCTGTTTGTGATGGCCGCTCAACTGGTGCTGTATGCAATGGCTCCGCCGTTGTACCCGACCTCCGTACGCGCCACTGGTGTCGGTGCGGCGGTGGCCATCGGCCGTTTGGGTTCGGTCGCTGGCCCCCTGGCTGCAGGGCAGATTCTCGCAGCCGGAGCCGGTACCGCAGGAGTACTGCTGGCCACTTCGCCAGGATTGGTGATTGCGGCATTGGCGGTGATCACGGTGATCTCCCGCGCCAATCAAAGCGCAAGCCTGAAACCGGCCTGAGTAGTCGCCAATCAGTGCAGCGAGGCTGAGACGGGTTTGTTTAGAACAGGCCCATCTCAGGATTCAAAGGTTTGCATCCTGACTCAGCCGGGTTGTCTGTTATTAAGGTTCGACGCAAAAAACAATAATCGAACCTCAAGGAAGACCCCATGTCATCCACCCAGCCCGCTCAGGCCAAGGGCGTCTTCGGCCTGTTCTGCCTTGCCAGCTATCTGTTGTCGCTGTCTTACGGCACCACGTTTTTACTCGCCATGATGCTCAGGGCCCACGGTGGCAGTGAATCGGATGCCGGCACGATCATTTCGGCGGCCATGCTCAGCACCTTTGTAGCGGTGATTTTTTCCGGGCACCTGACCGACCTGTTCGGCGCCCCCCGGGCCATCGCTGCCGGAGCGCTGCTGCTGGCTGCGGCCTGCCTGGGTTTCGCCAGCGTGCCAGCCTATGGTGCAGCGGTGCTGCTGTTCGGCTTGCTGCTGGGGTTGGGCTGGGGGGTGTTTTATACCCTGGGGCCAATCGTCGTGGCCATGATCATCGCCCCTGCACAACGGGTGAAGTACTTCGCCTTGCTGTCGGGCAGCATGATGACCGGGATCGGCACTGGCCCGCTGCTCGGTCGCGCGGCACAGGGGTTGGGTTATCCGCTGGAATCGGCATTTATGGTGGCAGCCATTGCCAGCCTGCTGGGTGGCCTGATGTTTTTGCTGATTGGCCCGAAGATCAAAGGCCAGGGGCCGGTCACCGTGTGCAAGATCACGCCCAGGGCCGCCGCCGTGGTGCTGCGCTCCAAAGCCGTATTGGCTATTGTGATGGTCGGGCTGGGCGGCGCGATTTTCGGTGGTTTGTCGAGTTTCCAGACCTCTTATGCCGCGCTTAACCAACTGGATTATTCGTGGTTCTTTCTGGGCTTTATGAGCGCTGCGACCTTCTGCCGCCTGCTGGTAGCAGGATTTATCGTCAAGCGCGATCCCTACGTGATGTCTTGCCTGCTGACGGCATTGATCGTGGTGTCGGTGCTGATGCTGATGTTTTTCGTCAGTTCTGGCCTCACCTATTTGCTGGCTGCGGTTGTGCTTGGGGTTGGCTATGGCCTGACCTATTCGGTGATCAACGGCCTGGCAGCCAACGAAGCTCCCCCCGGGTATATGCCGCAAGCGCTAGTGCTGTTCAGCATGGGATATTTTGTGGGGGTATTCGGCTTTCCGTGGCTGGCCGGGCAGGTCATCGTCCATTTCGGGATGGCGGCGTTGCTGTGGATTATTCTGGCTGTCGCCTTGTGCAACTGGGCGATTACCCTGGGACGGCTGGCTTGGCGGCGCAGTCAGAAATTGGCGCAGGTTTGTTCCGCGTAGGGGGCCGTGAATCTGATTTATGCTTAATTTTGAAACCAGGCTCGTGATCAGACAACTCAGCGCTTTACGGCGCAGGACAAGCAAACGAAGGACTAAAATGCTACAAATTATGTAGCCAGCGCATGCAAGCCTTGTAGTCCCTTGGGCAGCCTGCGATAAGCTGCGCCACAAGTTCAATCAACAGTCATCAGGAATAATTGATATGTACGTGGTTTTTGCATGAAGTGGCTCAAGGGCATCATTCTGGGCGTCATCCTGCTTGCAGTCGGCGCCGTGGGGCTTGGGCTGTTTTACTTTCTGCCCCAGCACGATGTGGTGATGGTCACCGGGGTTGAGGTCAAGCGCATGGATCACAATGGCGTGATCAGCGCAGAAAACCCGGCAGACGGCCCGACCCGGGATGTGTACTTCATCAACACTGAAGACCCGGTCACCAAGGAAGTCATGGTGTATCGCAACGAAGATACCGGCTGGTCCTTCCCCTGGTATTTCAAGTTCGACTCTGCCGATATCCAGGCCAAGGCCCAGGGGTACTCCCGTGATGCCAACCAGCTGGCGCTGATCCGCTACTACGGCTGGCGGATCAAGATCTTCTCGGTATTTCCCAATATCACCGCGATCGAAGCCACCAATAGCCGCGACGAACCCTTCCCGTGGTTCAACACGGTGTTCTTCAGCGTTCTGGCGCTGGTATTGATCGTAATTGCCGTATTTATCAAACGTCGCGTCAAACGTCGCCCGCAAATGCCGGTGAATTGATCGGTGCGCCCCTGCGGGGGCGCATTGCTGCCACTCAGTCGGTCACATCCGCCAGCGGCACTGTCGCCCTGGCGCCACGCCGGCTTTCCATCCAGTCACCGATACCCGAAGAAAACCCCGTTTCGGCCTGCAATTGCTCAATGACGCAGGCCAGCCCCTGGCCCTGGACACCACCTACCCGTTCACCGCATTCAATACCACGGGCAAGAACTTCACCATACCGCTCTCGGCGGCTTACTACCGCCTGGCCGAAGGCATGACCCAACCTGGCAGCGCCAACACCGAAGTAACCTTTATCGTCAGCTACCTGTAGCAGATTAAGGATCGTCTGATTCTGCGCCTCACCGCCCCTGCCTAAAGTGGCGGCATGAGATTGACGTCCTGCCTCCATCAGATCAGCCCTATCCTTTCCAGCCCTGACGCTGCACGGCGCTTGCTGCGCATTTTTGCCCTGGTGTTACTGACTGGCATTCTGAGCGGGGCCTACAGCTTTCTGCTGTCTACCTTCAACAATGAGATTTCCCAGCGGCGCAGCGCCATGAGCGGTGCGATTGCCGAGGCCCATGCTTTTTTCACCACCCGTGAAGCCCTGCTCAAAAGCCTGAGCCTGGCGGCTACACGCAAACCGGTCGGAGCTTTTCCGGTTGCCTCTGCCGAGGAGGTTCACCTGGTGCTGGGCCATACACCCGCCAGGCAGTGGAGCATCTGGCTGACCCAACGCATGCGCGACTACCTGAAGGCCCAGCAGCTCAATCTGATCTATATCAGCAGCGGTGCCGAGGCCGAAGTGACACGCCTGTACACGGCCACCGGGACGGCTGGTGAATTCCCCGCGGATCTTCTAACCCGGCTGGACACCCTCAAGCGCGACAACAGCTCTACCCTGCGCGAACTCTGGCTGACCCAAAGCCGCGAAGGTCGCGAGCAACTGTATATTTTCATTCGCCTCGATGAACGTGACCCGAACTCCGGCTGGCTGGGCCTGGAGATGGACGAGCAGGAAGTCGCCATGGCCCTGGGTGACAATGATGCGGGGCAGTTCACCATGTTCAATTTCGATGGCGTGCCGCTGTTCAGCAACAGCTCCAGGCCAACCTCCAGCCAGGATCTGCGCGCGGTCAATCAGCAAGATTATTTCGGCCTGGTTGGCTCCGGCTGGCTGCCAGAACAGCTGGTGTTACGCAAGCAACTGAAGTCTTCGGACTGGCACCTGGTCTATTCCATTGATCTGCGCGCTGTGCTCACTGCGCTGTGGCCGCAGCTGGCCGGCACCCTGTTGTTCTGCCTGCTCAGTATCAGCCTGGTATGGCTGCTGATCCGGCGTATCGAACAGCGTTTTATTAACCCGGCCATCAGCCGTATTCAGGCGCTGGTGGAGAGCGAGCTGTTCAGCCGCGATGTGATTCAGACCGCCCCCGTGGCCTTGTGCGTGTTGCGCCGCAGCGACGGCCAGGTAGTGCTGGAAAACACCCTGGCCCACCACTGGCTTGATCAGGGCGGTGAGCGCGAACACCTGAGTCCTGGCTGGATTTGCCGCGCCTTCGACCCTGCCCAGCCGTCCCTGAGCGACTACTTCGAAACCGTTGACGGCCGCCATCTGTACCTCAGTTGCGTGCCCACCCGCTACAAGGGCGAAGAGGTGTTGCTGTGTGCCTTCAGCGATATCAGCACCCGCACCCAGATCGAAGCGGCCCTGGAACAGGCCCGTCAACTGGCCGATAGCGCCAACGAAGCGAAGACGCTGTTTCTGGCCACCATGAGCCACGAAATCCGCACGCCGCTGTATGGCGTACTGGGCACCCTGGAATTGCTGGCCCGCACCCGCATGGACAGCCAGCAGAACAGCTACCTGCGGGCCATCGAGGGCTCGTCGCAGACTTTGCTGCAATTGATTTGCGATGTACTGGATGTGTCGAAAATCGAGGCCGGCCAGTTGGCCCTGGAGTGGAGCGAGTTCTCGGTACTGGGGTTGATACGTGAAGTGGTGCAGGGTTACGCCGCCGCCGCGCAAAGCAAGCAATTGCAACTCTACGCCTGCCTCGATCCGATGTTGCCCGACCGGCTGATCGGCGATGTCAGCCGGATCCGTCAGATCCTCAATAACCTGCTGAGCAACGCGATCAAGTTCACCGACACCGGGCGTGTGGTCATGCGGGTCAAATTGCTCAGCCGTGAAGGTGAGCGCGCCAGTGTGCAGTGGCAAGTCTCGGACACCGGCAAAGGCATCGCCCGCGCCAATCAGGCGCTGATTTTCGAGCCGTTCTACCAGACCGAAGGCAACACCAATGTGGTCGCCGGCACTGGCCTTGGGTTGCCGATCTGCCTGCGCCTGACCCATTTGATGAACGGCACCCTGCGCATGGTCAGCGAGCCGGGGCTGGGCAGCAGTTTTACCCTGACCCTGCCCCTGGAACAGCCCTCCACCAGCGTTCTGCAGGACACAAGCACAAGCCTGAGCCAGGCTACCGTTTATATCATCTCGCCCATCCGCGAACTGGCCGAGTCGGTCAGCGGCTGGCTGCGACGCTGGGGCGCCCACCCGCAAATCGGTCTGCCGCCTTGCATGAACCTTGGCCCCGACTGCCTGTTGATCGAACTGCACCCCGGCCCGTTCGAGCAGCGTCTGGCACCTCAATGGACCGGCCCGCTGGTGCTGGCAACTAGCGACGGCACCCATGAGCCGCAGCTTGGGGACGAAGGCTGGAAGGTCAATATCAACGATCTCCATGCACTTCAACAAACCGTAAGACATGCCCTGGGCCAGCAGATGTTCGAACCGCAGAAACAACACCCGCAGCGCGACCTGCGCAGGCTGCAACTGCATGTTCTGGTCGCCGAGGACAACGTCATCAATCAACTGATCCTGCGCGACCAACTTGAAGAACTCGGCTGCACCGTGGAACTGGCCAGTAACGGCGAAGAGGCGTTGTCACTGTGGCACAGCACGGCATTCGACATCGTACTCACCGACGTCAATATGCCCAGGCTCAACGGCTACCAACTGGCTGAAGCGTTGCGCCGTCTGGGCTGCACAACCCCGATCATCGGCGCTACCGCCAACGCCATGCGCGGCGAGGAAGCCCTTTGCCTTGCGGCCGGCATGAATCACTGCCTGGTCAAACCTTTTACGTTGCGAGCCCTGTTCAACTGCCTGGCTCCTTACGAACGAGTCACCCATGAAGCCCTGTAGCATTTTGATTGTCGAAGACCACCCCTTCCAGCATCTGTATCTGCAGAATCTGTTCAGCGAGCTTGGGGATTTTCATCTGGAGTCAGCCAGGGATGGCGAGGAGGCGCTGGAGTGCCTGAAAAAGCGCAATTTTGACCTGGTGCTCACCGACCTGCTGATGCCCGGCATGGATGGCGTGCAGTTTATCCAGGGCCTTGCCGCCCTGCGCACGCGCCCGGCACTGGCGATCATGAGTGCCGCATCACGGCGCATGTTGATGGGGGCCAGCCTGGTGGCAAGCAACCTGCAGGTGAAAGTCATCGGCCTTATTTCCAAACCGGTCAATGCCGCGGCCCTGCGCTGCCTGATCGATCAATTGCTGGCGCTGCGTCAGGCCGCCCCGTTCGAGCCCACGCCGGGCATCGATCGCAAGGCCATCCTCAAGGCACTGGACAATGGAGAGCTGCAAGCCTGGTTCCAACCGAAAAAAGCCCTGGCCAATGCCCGTATTGTTTCCGCCGAAGCGCTGGTGCGCTGGATGCACCCCGAGCACGGGCTTTTGTTGCCGGGCATTTTCCTGCCTGCACTCAAGGCCCTTGGCCTCGAAGAACGCCTGCTCTGGCGGGTGCTGGAGCAAGCCATCGCGGCCCAGGCCAACTGGCGCCAGCAGGGCTATGACATCCCGGTATCGATCAATCTGCCGACCCATCTGCTCAACAGCCACGACCTGCCCGATCGCATTTTGACCTTTGTGCAAGAGCATCAGGGCCTGCCGGGCAAGATCTGCTTTGAACTGATGGAGTGTTCGGTGCCCGATGACATCAGCAACTTCTACGCCGGGGCCTGCCGACTGCGGATCAAGGGGTTCGGCCTGTCCCAGGATGATTTCGGCAAAGGCTACAGCTCCTATATGAATCTGGTTTCGGCGCCTTTTACCGAATTGAAGATCGACCGCGAACTGGTGCATGGCTGCAATAACAATGAAGAACTGGCCCAGGCGCTGACCAGCATTGTCAGGCTCGGCCGGCAATTGGGTTTGACGGTGGTCGCTGAAGGAGTAGAAACCGCACAGGAACTTGCTCTATTGCGTAAGATCGACTGCACTCAGGTCCAGGGGTTCCTGATCTCCCATGCTGTCTCTTCGGATCAGTTCCAGCAGTTGCTGACCCATGACGGCCCGGCAAACGCCTACTGAACCGCACGATAGTGTTCTCAACGTCGATTGCTTCAGAGGTCATTGTGCCCAACGCCTATACACCCACCGCACGCAGCGCTGCTCAATGAGTCACCCCAATGCCCTGCTGGAGAAATTGGCCAGCAGCTCCCTGCGCAGCAATAAAAGCCTGATAGTGCTCGGCGCGCTGGTGCTGCTGTTGCTGGGCATCAGCTATGTGGGGGTACAGCGCATGGTCGAAGAACAGCGCGACACCATAAGCTTTCACTTTACCCGCCTGATGGAGAATATCCATGAGCAGGAAACATTCCTGAGCAACATTGCGCTCAAAAGCAAAAGAGATAATTTTGACTTTCACGCTACCTTGCCCCTGTTTCAGCTCAAGCCCGCGCCCGACAAGGGGCCGGATTTCTATGAAGGCCGCGAGTTTTCGTTTTCCCTGCCGTTCAGCGTCAGGATCAACCCGGACACTATCGCAGCCCGCCGGCATGCGAACATCTTTGCGCTGGGCACCTACCTGAGCAACTACTACGGGGCCTTCTGGTCAGCGTCACACTATCAAGCACCGCAAGTCATCCTGTTTAAACTGCCGGACAACTTCAGTATTGTGGTTCCTGCCTCCGGACAATTGCGCGGTGACGGGCAGATACAGGCCGGCAGGCTTGCCGAGGTGATAAAGCAGCTCACACAGCGCTTGCAGGAACCCAACGCGCAACCACTGAACAACCCTGTGCATTGGGCTCGGTACCGGCCACTCGCCGGTGAAGACACATCACCGATACTGCTGGCCTTTATCAATGTCGAGCTGTCCAAGCCCCGACCAGGCATTCAGGACACCGAGCCATCGATGGTGGTGACCACCCTTCTGAACCTGTCGCAGATCAACCATATCGAGCGGCTTATGCAATGGTCGATCTACGACCGGCTCACCCTGATCACCCCCTCCGGTGAAGCGCTTGTCGGCGAATTCAAGCCCGGGCAAACGCTGCATGAGGGGATGAATATCAGCCATGAAGGCCTGGTCATGAAGCTGAGCAGCCCGGGTGAACAGCCGTGGACAGCCATCTACGTCATCAGTTTCAAAACCTTCCTCAATCACGCCTTCTGGCCATTGCTATGCCTGTTGGCACTGGTTCTTGCAGGGCTGGGCTGCGGGCGCGCATTCAATCGCTGGTACCGCAATACCGTGGTGCTGCCTGCTCGTGAGGCCCACACAAGCATCGCTGAAAGCGAGGCCTTCAGCCGCGCGCTGATCGATACTGCGCCCACCGGCCTGTGCGTGGTGCGGCGCAGTGATCATAAGGTGCTGCTGGAAAACCAGATAGCCCAACACGGCCAGGACACTGAGCGCCTGATCAACGAACTCAGCCAGCAACATGATCTCAGTGAACCCGGCCAGGCGGATCTGGAGCTGGGAGGGCGCCATCTGCATGTGGCCTTTGTTGGCACCCGCTACAAAGCTCAGGATGCCTGGCTCTGCGCCGTTCATGATGTGACCCGGCATATTGAAGACTCGGCGGCACTGGAGGCCGCGCGCAAGGTGGCCGACTCGGCCAACGAGGCCAAAAGCCGGTTCCTAGCGACCATGAGCCACGAGATCCGCACCCCGTTGTACGGGGTTCTCGGTACTTTGGAACTCTTGGAACTCACCCCGCTGGCATCGCGCCAACAGAACTACTTGCACACCATCCAGCGCTCCTCCGCCACCCTGTTCCAGTTGATCAGCGACGTATTGGACGTATCCAAGATCGAGGCCGGGCAGATGACCATCGAAGCCCGGGACTTCTGCCCCCTGGAACTGATCGAAGACTGCGTTCACACCTACAGTGCCCTCGCCCTGGGCAAAGGCTTGCAGCTATATGCCTGCATTGATGCGACGCTGCCGGACCAGGTGCGTGGCGACCCCTTGCGCATCCGCCAGGTGCTTAACAACCTGTTGAGCAATGCCATCAAGTTCACCGAAAACGGCCGGGTGGTGCTGCGCGTCCATACAGTCCAGACACAGGCCGGCACGTGCTTGCTGACCTGGCAGGTCAGCGATTCGGGCATCGGTATTTCCCCGGCCCAGCAACAGCAGTTGTTCGACCCGTTTTACCAGGCCAGCGACGCCACCACCCAGGGTGGGGCCGGGTTGGGCCTGGCCATTTGCAAATGGCTGGCAGAGTTGATGGGCGGCGAGCTGGACATGGTCAGCGACCCCGGCCTGGGCAGCAGCTTCAGCCTGCAACTGGCCCTTGAAATCAGACCCGGTGCACTGCCCGACCTGCCGCCGTTCACATCCCCGGCTCCCTGTGTCCAGGTGCGCTCGCAGACCCCGGAACTGACACAGCACCTCTGCGCCTGGCTCAACCGTTTCGGCGTCGATAGCCGCCCGATAAGCCTTGATCCAGCGCAGTCGACAATGCTCCTTGAGGTAGCGCCGGACGGTAACGGGCGCCCCTGGAGTGGCCCGCAGATCATTGCCACGGCGGGTGGCCGCAACCCTGCGCAGCACACGGGTGCAGGCTGGGAAGTCGATCTGCACGATATTCGCGCGATTGCCTGGGCCATCTACCTGGAACAACAGGGCGCCACCGGCCAGACCGCGCCCGTGCTCGGCAAAACCCTGCGCAAGCTGGATCTGCGCATTCTGGTGGCCGAAGACAACCTCATCAACTCGGCGATCATCAAAGAGCAACTCGAAGCCCTCGGCTGCTCGGTGGTGGTGGCCGCCAATGGCGAACAGGCCCTGGCACAGTGGCTGCCCGGTCGGTTCGACGTGGTTCTGACCGATGTCAACATGCCCATCCTCAATGGCTATGAACTGGCCACGGCCCTGCGCGGGCGCGATGCCGACCTGCCGATTATCGGCGTTACCGCCAACGCCTTGCGCGATGAAGATGAGCGCTGCGCCGCCGTGGGCATGAACGCCTGGATAGCCAAGCCGTTGAGCCTGCAGACCTTGCGCGCGCACCTGGAAAAATACAGCAAGACAACAACGGCTGAGCCCGTTATGGTCGCCGCCGCAAATCCAGCCCCGGTGGCCACTCCTGGTCGGCTGCAGCTGTCACCGAGAATGCGCGAACTGTTTGTCAGTACCCTGCAGGAAGATCTGCACATCACGCTGGCGGCTCTGGACGACGATGATGCCAACGCAGTTGCCCGGCAACTGCACAGTATTGCCGGGGCCTTGGGCGCGGTGCAGCTCAACGCTCTGGCCAGGGCTTTGGCCGGGCTGGAATGCCGCTTGACCGGTTTTAGCCTTACCCCTGCCCTGGTATTGGAAGTTCGCCAGCTGCTAGAACAGCTGGGCGATTTGTTGAGTTCACAGCAATGATCCCCCCTTTGTCCCCATCAATGTCTCCCTACGGATAATCCACCATGGAAAAACTCAACGTTGTGATTGCAGATGATCATCCCATCGTACTGGTGGGCGTACGCGAACTGGTGGAGCGTGATCAACGCTTTTGCGTGGTAGGCGAAGCGACATGCTCGAACGATCTGGTCGCTTTGCTGGAGCAGTTGCCCGTGGATCTGGTGATTACCGACTTCAACATGCCTGCCGACTCGCCCTATGGTGACGGCCTCAAACTGGTGGAGTACCTCAAGCGCCATTACCCGTCTGTGGATATTCTGGTGCTGACGATGATTTCCAACCCGCTGATCCTCACCCGCCTGCAAGAACTCGGCGTGATCGGAGTGATCCAGAAGTGCCAATTGCATGACGAAATCCAGGCGGCGCTCAAGGCCGTCGCCCTGGGTAATCCATTGCAGACTAAAGGGCCAGCAGCCACTTCGGTGATAGAGGCTGCGGCCCTGGATACGCGTTTCGCCAGGCTCTCAGCCAAAGAGCACGAAATATTACGCCTGTTTATCACCGGCCAAAGTGTCAATGACATCGCCCGGGGCCTGAACAGAAGTGCCAAAACCATCAGTACGCAAAAAATCTCGGCCATGCGCAAACTGGAAGTCAGCAGTGACCAGGATCTGCTGGCTTATTGTATCGAGCGCCAGCTTTTCAATTAACCCGACTATCAGCGCGTGTAAAATAACTTGCTGCAGCCCAACTGCCGGCCACTTGAAAGCCTGTCAGCCCATTATGTTAATACCCGTGCAACTCTTCTAAGGATCGTCTGATTCCGACCTGTATGTTGGCTCTATATCGTGTTCTGGTCAGTTACTGACCCCTTCAACACATATAGTGAAATTGATCATGAAAAAGTTCTCCCTGGCGTTTATTACCCTCTCCATTCTCGCAACCACCGGCAGTGCATTCGCGGTAGACCCACCCGTAACGCCGACCAAAGGTGGCAGCGGTACCATCAACTTCACCGGCACTATCAACAATGATGCCTGCTCGGTTGAAAGCGAAAGCAATGACCGAACCATTTCCGTTGCCATGGGTGAAGTTTCGATCAAGGACATGGGTACTGCGACGGCTCCAAAGGGGAGCGGCAAGCTGAGTGCAGAGAACTTCAGCATGAAGGTCAACTGCAATATCGGCACCAAAGTGGCACTGATCTTTGAACCGAAAAAAGGTACAGGTTCGGGTGTCTACGAAGGCACTGGCGTACTGAAACTGATCGATGGCCTGGGTGCCGCGAAGAACATCGGTATCGCCCTGCTCGACGCCAACGGCGCGATCATCAACCTCAACTCGCCGACCACTGCGCGTATTGAGAACACCCTGCAGGATGGCAGCACCTCGCTGAAATTCTCTGCGGCCTACGTCACCACGGCTGACTTGACAACCGTCGTAGCTGGCCAGGCTGACGCAACCCTGCCGTTCACTTTGCAATACGAATAACTACTGGTAGGCACCCAACCCGTGCAGGGTGCTTGCACCCTGCACATATTTTGACCCCACCGGTAATTATTATGTTCTATCGCCCCTTAATGTCTTTTGGCCTGGGCCTGCTTGGTCTATTGGCAGTCAGCCAGGCGGCCGCCAGCATCTCCTTGAGCTCCACGCGCCTGATTTTCGACGGCAAGTACAAGGAAGCCAGCATCACCGTGCGTAACAGTGGTAACGACGTATTGATCCAGTCCTGGGTCGACAACGACAACGAAGCCGCTGCCGTGCCCTTTGCCGTCACGCCACCGCTGGCCAGGATCTCCGGCCAGGAGCAACAGCTGCTGCGCATCATCTATGAAGGCGCCGGCATGCCCGCCGACAGAGAATCTGTGCTCTGGCTCAATGTCCAGGAAATCCCCCAGGCATCGCAAATCAAGAACACCCTGCAACTGGCCGTGCGCCAGCGCATCAAATTGTTCTTTCGCCCGGCCGGGCTGCGCGGGCACGCCTACATGGCACCGACCGAGTTGCTGTGGCAATTGCAAAGTCGCTCTGACCATACGGTTCTAACGGTTAAAAACCCCGGGGCTTATCACGTTTCAATGAGCGATATCACCCTTAGGTCAGGAACGGCCACGGAACTGGCCGCTGATTCAATCATGATTGCTCCAGGCCAACAAAAAGATTTCCCGCTCAAACAGTTCAGTTCATCCAGCAGTGCCAAATTAACCTTCGCCAGTATTAATGACTTTGGTGCACAAGATGCTTATACCTCACAACTGGTCAGCACTGACACGACCAAAGCCCAATTAAACAAAGAGTCTCCTTAATACGGCGATCTGAAAAGCCGCCGCTCTTCTTGGTATTTCTTTCACTCCGCGTAGTTGTACTTAGCCGGGGGTGATACAGGTTATTTGCATGTTATTAATCATCAACAGCCGATCCGATCACGGTGTCACTCACTGTGCGCGGCTATCCAATACTTGCCCATTACTGATCATCCTCCTGTGTACCTTGCCGGGGCTTGCCGTTGCATCCGAAGCAGAGCAATTCGCGCAGTTCAACACCTCGTTTCTAAAAGGCGCACAAGCGGTGGATCTGCAACTGCTGCTGGCCGCCAACAGCGTATTGCCGGGCAACTATCGTGTCGATCTGTACAGCAACGAGACGCTGGTAGGCCGTCGCGATATCGAGTTCCGCCGCACGCCAGCCAGTGGCAAAGTCGAACCCTGCCTGACCTTGGAAATGCTCCAACAGCTAGGCATCGACATGGCCCAGTTGCAGGCCGCCGGCAAACTGCCCAGCGACGATCCTCAAGCCTGCTACGACTTGCCGTCAATGATCGAACACGCCACTGTACGCTACGACGCCAGCCGCCTGCGGCTGATGGTCAGCGTGCCGCAAAAGGCCATGCAACGCGGCATGCGCGGTTATGTCGACCCTGCACTTTGGGATGACGGCGTGGCAGCCGCCTTTTTCAACTACCAGTTGAGCAGCAACCGTAACAGCACCGGCTCCGCCACCTCCCACTCCAACAACCTGGGCCTGCGTAACGGTATCAACCTGGGCGCCTGGCGGTTGCGCAACGAGTCGAACCTGAGCACCGCCACCGGCCAGCCCAACCGCTTCAGAAGCAACCGCACTTATGTGCAACATGACGTTACCGCGTTGAAGGGCCAGTTCAGTGCCGGTGATATTTTCTCCGACACCGACGTGTTCGACAGCGTGCGCTATCGCGGCCTGAAACTGGCATCCGATGAGGGCATGCGCGCAGACAGTGAGCGTGGCTATGCACCGATTATCCGCGGTGTGGCACAAACCAACGCCACCGTGGAAATCAGCCAGAACGGTTACATCCTCTACACCGCCAGCGTGCCGCCAGGGCCTTTTGAAATCAGCGATATCTACCCCAGCGGCTCCAATGGCGACCTGCAAGTGACCGTGATCGAAGCCGATGGTCAGCGCCGGGTGACCCTGCAGGCGTTTTCCAGCCTGCCGATCATGGTCCGTGAAGGCCAGCTCAAATACAGCGTGTCGGCGGGTCGCTACAACAGCAACAGTGATGACCTGGCATCGCCGCAGTTTGTCAGCAGTACCCTGGCCTATGGCATCAGCAGCAACTTGACCGGCATTGTCGGCCTGCAGACCACGGAAAACTTCCAGGCCCTGGCCATTGGCGCGGGTCGCAACACCCCCATCGGCGCAGTTTCGGTGGACCTGACCCACTCGGCCAGCCGCACCCCCGGCCAATCACTGCGGGGCAACAGCCTGCGGGCGCTGTATGCCAAAACCTTTAGCGGCACCGACACCACCTTCACCCTGGCCGCCTATCGCTACTCGACCGAGGGCTATCGGACCCTGACCGATCACGTCCAGGCGCTCAGCGCCGAGGGGCAAACCCTCAGGAGCAGCTCCAAGACCCGCACCGACGTAACCATCAACCAGAGCATCGGCCGCAACCAGCAATATGGCAGCATTTACCTGAACGCCAGCGACCAGCGCTACTGGGGCCGCGGTGGTTCGCGCAGCCTGTCCACCGGCTACAGCAACTATTGGGGCAGCATGAGCTACAACCTCGGCGCCAGTTACACCAAGGACATCGGCAACTATGGGCCGTCGAATAACGACACCCTGGTCAACCTGTCAGTTTCTTTCCCGCTGGGTTCACAACCGCGAGCCCCGCGTGCATACCTATCTGCCACCAGCCAGAAATCCGGCAGCAGCACGCAGGCCGGGATCAATGGTTACGTGTCCGAGAACAGCGACACCTATTACTCGCTGCAAGCCGGCAACAGCGACACCAGTGGCAGCTCCGGTTCGCTCAGCTTGAATACACGGACTTCGGTGATGGATATCAGCGGTGGCTACAGCCAGGGCCGGGGCTATAACACGCAAAACCTCAACCTTGCGGGTTCCGTAGTGGCCCACGCAGGCGGGATCAACCTGGGGCAAAGCGTCGGCGAAACCTTCGCCCTCGCCGAGGTGCCCGGCGTAACGGGTGTCAAGGTGGGCAGTTACAGCGGTGCCACCACAGGTGCCAACGGCTATGCGGTGGTGCCCAACGCGCAGCCGTACCGGGTCAACTGGATAAGCCTGGACACCCGCGACCTGGGTGCAGAGATCGAAATCGACAACGCCTCCCAGCAAGTGGTGCCACGCCGTGGCGCGGTGGTGGTTGCGCGTTATATCGGCAAGACCGGGCGCCGGGTGCAATTTGAGCTGTTCGATGCACAGGGGACTCCACTGCCGTTTGGCGCAGCTCTGGAAGATGCGGACGGCAAACAGGTCGCCATCGCCGACCCGAGCGGCAAGGCCCTGGCCCTGACAGAAACCGACGCTGCGACCCTCACCATCAAATGGGCAGACCAGCAGTGCCAGGCGCCCTACTCACTTCCCGAGCGCAACAAGGCGCTGAACTACGAAAGGGTGCGGCTGATGTGCACGTCCTGACCTTTAAGTCCCGGTTTTAAGGGCAGCCGGCGCGAGTTCCTCTGATTCTACCGTATCGGCCTCGCGCTCATGTTCAAATACAGCCTGAGCCAAGTCTTCGGTCACGCGCATTTCTACGCCAACCGCGGACATTTGCGCCGCGGCGGTAAAGGGTGCTGCGGTGACTGGCTGCGAACCTTTGGCACGGCGCCAGGCAAACAGCAGCACCAAGGCCACATTCAGCGCGGCCAGGGCCCAGAACAGCCCGCCTTCACCGTACCGGGTCATCAGCGGCGAGATCACCAGCGGGCTGATCGCACAGCCCAGTGAGTTGATCAGCAGCAGGCCCTGAATCATGCTCACAATCGCCCCTGATGATGCGCGATCCGCCGCATGGCTGACCGCCACCGGGTAAATCGCGAAGATACCGCCCCCCAGCAGGAAAAACGCCACCACCAGCAACGGCGAACCCGCTGGCAGCATCAGGATGATCAGCGACAAGATCGCACAGGCAGCGCCCAGCACGATCAACACCAGATGCCGGTCCTGATGGTCCGACCAGCGCCCGACCGGGTACTGCAACAGCATGGCGCCGAGAATCACCCACGCCATCATGTGCCCGACTTCGGTTACGTCCATGCCGATACGTTGCAGGTACAACGGCAGCAACGCATACACCGCCGCAATGGCAATGCCCGAGCCAAAGCAGCCGATCACCCCGGTGGGCGTGGCACGCAGCAACTGCAAGGGCATCAGCGGTTCGGCGCGCTCAACGATCGGCGTGGCCCGCGGCAACATGACAATGGGCAACATCGACAGCGACGCCAGAATGGCGGCGATCATAAAGGGCACCGTGTCACCGGTCAGGGCGATGGCGCCCAGATTGACTTGCCCCAGCAGCCCCGCGCCGTACAGGGCAATCATATACAGGGCCAGCAGGCGCCCGCGAATCTTGGGGTCGGCCGCCATCAGCAACCAGCTTTCCACCACCAGAAACACGCCGACGCTGGCCCAGCCGTTGACCAGCCGCAATACAAACCAGGTCCAGGGCTCCGAAGACATGCCCTGGAACAGGATCGAAGTGGCAATCAATGCAGCGAAACAGCTGTAAGCGCGGATATGGCCGATACGCACGATCAGCCGGTCATTGAAGATCGAGCCCAGGGTCAGCCCGATAAAATAAGCCGAAGAAACGATACCGACCATGGTCGCCGATTCGCCCATTGTGTCCAGGCGCAGGGTGGTCAGTGAGGCCAGCATGCCGTTGCCGATACTGATGATAAACAGCCCAAGTAACGGCGCCAGCGCCATTGCCAGCAATTGCACAGACATAATTGACTCAAAACCTCAATGAACAATGGATAACCCGCTCGGGCAAAAGCACAGCGGCGCCTGCCGGCAAAAGCCGGGGCGAAATAAAAAACAGGAGTGTGTGATCGTGCTTCGCTCGACGCCACGGACGTGGCTGGGGAGTGACAGGCAAGGCTCAAGACAAGCACTGCCCAGGCAGAACCAGGGCGCACATGGTAGCCGCAGACAGGGGCAAGTTGAAGAGACAACCATCCGATTTTTCAGGCCATATTGCCGCAGGCCCCTGCCCGCTTGTTACCCGGCTTTGGAACCGTGCCTTTTAACCCGATACATATCACCATCAGCATGACTGAGCAGCGTATCGGCATCCTCCCCGTCCACGGGGTAAAAGGCCATGCCGATACTGCAGGACGGCATTCTGATCCCAGCGAATTCAGCCCCCAGAGGCTCTGCCATCGCCGCAGTAATTTGTTCTACCTTCCAGGCCACGTCGTCTGGCGAGACGATATCGGTCAACAGCACGGTGAACTCATCACCGCCCATGCGCGCCACCGTGTCCGACTCACGCACGCAGCTTTGCAGACGCTGCGCAGCCATGCACAGCACACGATCGCCGACGGCATGACCATGAACATCATTGATGCCCTTGAAGTCATTCATATCCACAAACAGCAAGGCCAGGCTGCTCTTGCGCCGGTGTGCCGTGCGCAGGGCCGCGTCCAGCCGGTCATTGAACAGCGAGCGGTTGGTCAGTTTGGTCAACGGGTCATGATGGGCGAGAAAGCGCAGTTCTTCCTCGGCCTGCGCAAGGGCCGTTACATCCCGTGCAACACCGATCCGCGCGCCGACATCCTCAGACCAGAAGGCGGCCCAGAGGATATGCACCACACCGCCGTCCTTGCGGATATAGCGGTTGCGGAAATCGACATGGGCCTGGCCGTTCATGACCCGGACAATCGAGGCGCGTGAAACCGCCAGATCCTCAGGGTGCATATAGTCAGTAATCAAGGCCCCCGTCAGCTCCTCGGCACGGTAGCCGAGCAAGACCTGGCAGGCATCGCTGACAAAGGCAATGCGGTTGTCCCTGTCGACCACAAACACCGTGTCCAGCATCAGATGGATCAGTTTGGGATAGAGCGCTTGCAGGTCGACGGCCATAGATCAGGAGTGTCCTGGATGAAAATCGCCTCGATCATAACCTGATAGCAAAATAATGGCCAAATACCCGTTTTATCTGGCCCTTTTGGCACCAAAACCGTGCACTGGGTGCCAATGCTTGACTCTGCCCCTTGGGACAACCTGCACCCTGCCTGTTCTGTTCAAGGCTCTACCGTCAGGGAAAAAGGCAACCCATGAGTACATTATCGATGGTTACCGGTGCCAATGGGCATTTGGGCAACACCCTGGTCCGGGCATTGCTCGGCCGAGGTCAACACGTACGCGCCGGGGTCCGCGACCCTGAGCGCAGCATAGCCATGCATGGGCTCGACTGTCAGGTGGTTCGCGCCGAACTGCAAGACCCGGCTTCACTGCGCAAGGCGCTGCAAGGCGTGGATGTGCTGTACCAGGTCGCGGCCGTATTCAAACACTGGGCGCACAACCCACAAACCGAGATCGTCGACATCAATGTGCAAGGTACGCGTAACGTGCTGCGTGCCGCCGCCGAGGCTGGAGTCCGGCGCGTGGTTTACGTCAGCTCCGTGGCGGCGGTCGGGCACAACGGCCAGCGTCTGGATGAAAACAGCTGGAACAGCGATCAGCAAAACCCGTACTACCGCTCAAAAATACTCTCTGAACAAGCCGCCTGGGACACCGCACAGACCTGTAATCTGCCCATGGTTGCGGTATTGCCTTCGGCAATTATTGGCCCCCATGCCACGCGGTTGACTGACACCATGGGCTTTCTGGCCAGCGTGCTGGCACGCAAGCTGGTGCTGGACCCCAACTTTCATTTCAACTTTGTCGATGTGCGCGACGTGGCCGATGGCATGATCCGCGCCGCGCAAAAGGGCCGCCCCGGCCAGCGCTACATACTGGCCAATCAACAGGCTTCATCACTGGCGCAGATAATCGAGGCGCTCAATACCCTTTGCCCCGGCTATCGCCTGCCGCGCCGTGCGCCCAAAGCCTTGTTATTACTGATCGCCTGGTTGCAGGAACAACAGGCACGGTATACCGGCATACCGGCCCAATTGCTGCGCAGCCAGGTGCAGATGTTTTATGGGGTGCAGCAGGTTTACTCCATCGACAAGGCCACCCATGAGCTGGGCTATCAGCCGCGCTCGCCGCATAACACCCTTAAACAGGCATTTGCGTACCTGCTGGCGCGCTGATGCAAGGCGCAGGTGCGAATTGCACGTTGAGGTGTGCCTGCAACTGCGTCAGCTGCTGCTCCTGGTTTTGCAAGGCCAGGATCTGCGCCTGCAACTCCAGGCGTTTGGCCTCGATGCCCTGATTGGCCAGCGTCAGGGGAAATGCCGCCTGATGTTGTTTGGCGGCCAGCAACTCGCTCATCTCGCGCAACTTGAACCCTACCGCCTGGGCACTGCGGATCATCTTCACCAGGGTCAAATGGTGGGCCGTATACAGCCTGTAACTGCCACGGCGCTGCGGGGTCAGCAGGCCCTGTTGTTCATACAGGCGAATGGCTTTGCATGTGCACCCCGACAATCTGGCAAGTTCACCTATGTACATACACCGTCCCTCTCGCTCAACCCGTCCCGGCCCGTAGTTTACGGGCAGTGGCTGAATATGTCCGTGATGCAGTCGGTCATGGGCAAAGCCTGCGGTTGACCGCTTGATTGGGGGTCGTTAAGTTGGCCTTTTTACACGTACAGGGATGCACCCATGACAGACGTATACCAGGGCAGTTGCCTGTGCGCGGCGGTGCGCTATGAACTGCTTGCGGCGCCAAAGGCAGTGAGCCATTGCCATTGCGGCCAGTGTCGCAAAGGGCATGGCGCAGCATTTGCTTCCTATGCCAGCGTGCCGCGCAGTGCGCTGCAGATACTGGGCGGTGCTGACAAGATCACCGGCTACGCTTCCTCGGCGACGGTCGTGCGCGAGTTCTGCTCGCAGTGCGGTTCAACCCTGTTCTGGTCACGCACCGAAGGCGAATTCGCCGACTGGATTTCCATCGCACTGGGCACGCTCGACACGCCCTTTGTGACGCAAAAGCAAAAACATGTTTATTGCGACTCGGTTGTTCACTGGTATACGCCAGAACAGGATCGGGCTTAGCGGGTTTACGACGACCTGTGGGAGATTGCTTGCCTGCGATGCTGGCAGCGTGACCTGTCAGGTTGACTGCGGTGACGCTATCGCGGGCAAGCCCGCTCCCACAATGTTCCCTGCCAAGTTTGAATTTTATGGGTGCCACAAAACCTGTGGGAGCTGGCTTGCCTGCGATGCAGGCGGCGTGACCTGTCAGGTTGACTGCGGTGACGCTATCGCGGGCAAGCCCGCTCCCACAATGTTCCCTGCCAAGTTTGAGTTTTATGGGTGCCACAAAACCTGTAGTCGTTGACGAGCTCCGCGAGGCAGCGTCCGGCTGCGCAGCAGTCGTAAAACCAGACACTACGGTGGATCAGGTAAATCCCGGACTCAGGATTTACGATCGCTTCGCGACCGATCGCAGCCTCGCTACGCTCCTCAGCGGCTACAGGAACGAGGTTGCAAGGCTGTTTTACTCAGGCTGCAACCGCCAGCCCAACACGTCCAACAAGTCGCAACCATCACGCAGTAAAAGCGTCGCCGCCGTCGCTACATGTTTGAGATCAACAGAATCCGCCAACTGCAATTCTCGGCTGGAAAAGATTTCCATCAATTGGGTTACCGCCAACACACGGGCCACCGCATTGGCATGGAGTACATCCACCGGCGCATTGCGGTCAATCAATAAGGCAGGGATGGTGCAGTCGATTGCGGTTAGCGGGATAAATGGAAGTTCAGTCATAAGTGATGCTCCTGGAAAGGTATTTGAGCCATCGGCTTTCGTCGCCAAACGAAAGCAGGTGGCCGCTGTACGCGGGTTGGCGAACCGGTGATCCAGGAAACCCGGCAGACCCGAAGATCTCCCACGTACAGCTGCCATAAAGCAGTGCGAGCAAAATACACGCTCTGCCATATATAACAACTACACGTTACCGGATGCTGTCCAGGTCGCCAAACCCGGTCGCCTTGTAGGCGAGCGCAGACTATAGGCGCGGAGCAACGGCCACAGCAATTGGCAAACCTGTGCGAAAAGTCCCGAAAATTTGTAGTGGTTCGAATGCCTTGAAACCAGCGCGAAACACCAAAAAACAGGCCGGCCGGTCGGCCGCCTCGGCGGCTCTTGATCTAATGCCCTCCGGGAGGCCGAGTGGAGGTTCTGTGGAGTGGGTCGACCGGCATGGATGCCGGGAGAGCCGCGATGGGCCATGGATGGCCCGTGGCGGCGTGCC
>NZ_JBUZTQ010000012.1:0-129114 GCF_055408445.1 Pseudomonas sp. B414
CCGATGGTAGTGTGGGGTTTCCCCATGTGAGAGTAGGTCATCGTCAAGATTAAATTCCAAACCCCCTGTCTGCTAACGCAGACAGGGGGTTTGTTTTTGCGCCGAGAAAAGTTGCGGTGCACGACCCGTTTTAGCGGGGGCTTTTTCAAAAGCAAAAAAAACCACCTCGCAAGGTGGTTTTTTTTGCCTGCTATTCAATCACCGTAGTAGATACAGCCACTGGTGCAGGTTTCATGAATGCGTATCGCCGACAACTCTGGAAGCAAAGGCTTCAACTGTTGCCAAATCCACTTGGCCAGCACTTCGCTGGTTGGATTTTCCAGGCCAGGAATATCGTTCAGGTAGTTGTGATCAAGCTGCTCATAAAGTGGCTTGAAAATCGCTTTGATCTCAGAAAAGTCACGGATCCAGCCAGTTGCAGGATCGATATCGCCGCTTAAATGGATCGCCACTTTGAATGAGTGACCATGCAGGCGACCGCATTTGTGGCCTTCAGGAACGAAAGGCAGGCGGTGTGCAGATTCGAAGGTAAACTCTTTGAAAATTTCCACAATATTTATAGCTCTTGAAGAAGTGACTATCGCCAGAGCGATAAATACAGGAGCGCAGTTTAACAGCTAACGCCCTGTGCAGGTGTATACCTCCCGGCAGGGCTGGGCCATTCAGTTTCAATTAAGCCAGTAGCGTTATGCTCCATGCTTTTGATAGTGCATAGATGACGTTGAACGGAGGCCAGAGAGGCAAGTGATAACAGTGAACCTGCGAACGGGCGGATTTGTCGTAGTGATGCTCTGTGCTTTCTGTTCTTTGGCCTTGGCACGGGACCTGGGGCAAGACGAGGCGCTGCGTTTGCGTGAGCAAGGCCTGATCCAGCCCATGGAGCAATTGCTGCAAAAAGCCCTCGAGCGCCATCCAGGTGCAAAGCTGCTGGAAGTGGAGTTGGAGGAGGATGACGACGTTTATGTTTATGAATTCGAGCTGCTTACGCCCGGTGGCGTTGTACGCGAGATCAAGCTGAACGCCAGTAATGGTCAATTGCTCAAAGACGAGGTAGATGATTAATGCGGTTGCTGCTGGTGGAAGATCATGTCCCTTTGGCCGACGAGTTGTTGGCCGGGTTAACCCGTTTGGGCTATGCAGTCGATTGGCTGGCCGATGGCCGTGATGCCCTGTATCAGGGGCAAAGTGAGCCCTATGACCTGATTATTCTGGATCTGGGCCTGCCCGGAATATCCGGGCTTGATGTCCTCAAGCAATGGCGGGCACAAGGGCTGGCAACCCCGGTATTGATTCTGACTGCCCGCAGTTCATGGTCTGAGCGCATCGATGGCCTTAAGGCCGGTGCCGATGACTATGTGACCAAGCCTTTTCATCCTGAAGAGTTGCAGTTGCGGGTGCAGGCGCTGTTACGTCGCGCCCACGGGCAACCGAATCAACCTTTGTTGAAGTGCGCAGGGCTGCAACTGGATGAGGCGCGCCAATGTGTGATCAATGATGGCGCTGAGGTGCAACTGACCGCGGCCGAATTTCGTCTGCTGCGCTATTTTATGTTGCACCCGCAACAGATTCTCTCCAAAAGCCATCTGGCCGAGCATCTCTATGATGGTGAGACCGAGCGTGATTCCAATGTGCTTGAGGTTCATGTCAATCACCTGCGTCGCAAGCTTGGGCGGGCCGTGATCGAAACCCGTCGGGGTCAGGGTTATATATTTGGCGCTGGCGCCCAGTGAGATCCATTCAGAGGCGTTTGAGCCTGGGTTTGGTCAGTGTGCTGCTGATTGCCGGGCTCGTGGTTGGCCAGGTCAGCCTGTGGCTATTTGAGACTGGCTTGCAGCGCTATCTGGAGTCGGGCCTGCAAAACGAAAGCGAAAATCTGCTGATTGCATTGAGTCGCGGCCCCCAAGGCTTGCAGCTGGATGAGCGGCGGCTGTCTCCAGCTTATCAGCGCCCTTTTTCCGGCCATTATTTCAGTATCGAGTTCGGCGATACTCATTGGCGTTCGCGCTCGCTGTGGGACGCGCAGTTGCCACGACCCAGCCAGCCCGGGCTGGACAGCGTGTTACAACCCGGCCCCGAAGGGCAGATGCTGCTGGTCTTGCGCAGTGACTACCAACGTTTGGGCCAGGCGGTGTCAATTAGCGTGGCTCAGGACTACACACCGATCCGTGACAGTTTCAAGCAGGTTCAGCGGATCGGTCTGGGCATGGGCGTCCTGGCGCTGATTGTCGTCTTGCTGTTGCAGCGGGTCACTGTTCGTCGCGCACTGCGACCCTTGGAAACAGCACGCAAACAGATTGCCCAATTACAGGCAGGGCAGCGTTCGCAACTGGATGCACAGGTGCCCCTTGAGCTTGAACCTCTGGTAACGCAGATCAACCATCTGCTGGCTCACACCGAAGACAACCTCAAACGCTCGCGCAATGCGCTGGGCAATCTGGGGCACGCTTTAAAGACCCCGCTGGCAGTTTTGATCAGCCTGGCCAATGACCCGAGGCTTGCTGCTTATCCCCAGATACAACATACCTTGCGTGAGCAACTGGAGCAGATACAGCAGCGTATGGGTCGCGAGCTCAATCGTGCCCGCCTGGCGGGTGATGCCTTGCCGGGTGCGCAGTTTGATGCCGACGCAGAGCTGCCCGGGCTGCTGTCGACTCTGGGCATGATTCACGGTGAGCATCTGGAACTGGTGCTCAAGGCTGCGCCGGGGCTGCATTTGCCCTGGGATCGGGAAGACATGCTCGAAATGCTCGGTAATCTATTGGATAACGCCTGTAAATGGGCGGATGCCCAGGTAGAGCTGAGTCTGAGCCAAACCCCGGGCGGGTATGTGATTGAGGTGCAGGACGATGGCCCGGGTATTCCCGAGGGCGAGCGTGATCAGGTATTCAGTCGGGGCACCCGCCTGGACGAGCAAACCAGTGGCCATGGTCTGGGCTTGGGGATTGTGCGAGACATCGTCGATGCCTGGGGCGGGGAGATGCAGCTTGAAACGGGGGCGCGCGGCGGGTTGCTGGTAAGAATCAAGCTCCCGGGACGTACGCAAAAGGCGACGACAGCCTAAGGCCGCCATCGCCCCTCGAATCAGACGCGGAACTGATCCATCAGTTTTTGTTGCTGGTTGGCCAGCGAGTTGAGTGACTGGCTGACCCGCGCCGATTCATTGGCTTGCTCGGACAATGACTCGGTTACATCGCGAATAGTAGCAACGTTGTTGTTGATCTCTTCTGCCACGGCACTCTGCTCTTCAGCAGCGCTGGCAATCTGCAAGTTCATGTCGGTAATCACGGTCACGGCATCGCCGATTTGCTGCAAGGCCGTTACCGCTTGGCCGACCTGCTCGACACTGCCCTGAGCCTGGCGATGGCTGTTGTTCATCGAGCTGACGACTTCCTGGGTGCCTGCTTGCAGTTGTTCGATAACCTGGCGTGTTTCTTCTACCGACTCCTGGGTCCGGCGCGCCAGATTACGCACTTCATCGGCCACCACGGCAAACCCGCGCCCGGCTTCGCCTGCGCGCGCCGCTTCGATCGCCGCGTTCAAGGCGAGCAAATTGGTCTGCTCGGCAATGGCACGAATCACTTCCAGCACCGAGCCGATTTTCTCGCTATTGGCAGCCAACCCTTCAACCTGGCTCATGGCCACGCTCATATCGGCGGCCAGATGGTCGATGCTGGTGGTGGTGCGATCGATGATGGTCAACCCCTGACGCGTTGCCTGATCGGCATCACGGGCGGCCTGAGCGGCTTGTGCTGCGCTGCGCGCCACATCCTGCGCGGTTGCGCTCATCTCGTGGGACGCTGTGGCTGCCTGATCGACCTGACGGAACTGCTGCTCCATGCCGGCGCTGGTCTGGGTGGCAATGGCCGCTGACTGATCGGCGGTACTGCGGGCATCCTGTACCGAGCGTTTGACCTCGGCGATGGTCGGTTGCAGCTTGTCGAGAAAACGGTTGAACCAGCTGGCCAACTGGCCCAGCTCGTCTTTTTTGTCGTAGACCAGGCGGCGGGTCAGATCGCCTTCGCCACTGGCAATATCTTCCAGCATATGGGCAACGCCAAGGATTGGCCGCGTCACGCTGCGGGCCAGCATCCATACCAGCAGCAGCCCGATGATTGCGGCCAGCGAACCCCAGGCCAGTTCTGCCAGAGCTCCGGCCTTGTTACGTGCGTCCAGCTCGGCTTGCAGGGCCTGGGCAGGGCCCACCAGCACTTTTTCCGGTACATCGAGCAATACGCCCCAAGGCTTGCTGCCCGGGATCGGCAGGAAAGGAGTAAGGACTTTCAAGCGTTGTTGGCTGCGAATGCTTTGCGCCTGATTGTCGTTGTGCATCATCCGCAGCAGTTCAGCACCGTCTGTGGTATCAATTTGGTCAAGGCGCTGAGCAAGTTTGCCGGCATCGGCACTGAAGCCGGCCAGGATGCCTGCCGAGCTGATAATGCCTACGCGGGTTTCACCGTTGTACAGCTTGTGGCTGGCTTGCAGGCTAAGGGCTTGCAGGCTGTTGAGGTTGATATCGACCGACAGCGAGGCGATGACCTTGCCATTGACCAGCAGCGGGAAAACGATGCTGGTCAGCAGCACGTTTTGCCCGTCAATCTCATAAAAGTAAGGTTCGATAATGCACGGTTTGAGCGTTGTGCGAGGGCAGGTGAACCACGCGTTATTGGCCTGGCCGCTGGGGCCGGTGCTGGTGTCGGACATATCCGATTCCGGCAGGGCCATGGAGGTCAGCTTGCCCGGTGTCGGTTGCGACCAGTACAGGGCAAAGCGCCCCTTGTCGTTACTGCCCAGCTCTTTTTGATGGTCGAACAACTGATCCTTGCCATCCAGGGCGTTGGCTTCAAACACCAGCGATAGCCCCAACAGGTCAGGGTTGGCCTGCAGGGCGGCCTTGACCTGGCGGGTCAGGTCTTCACGCAGGTCGAAGGCATCCAGAAAGCGTTTTTCAGATTGCTCACGCAAAAACAGGACCTGGCGGGCGAATCCGTTGCCGTACTGGTAGGCGTCCATAAACTGGCGGCTGATTGCCAGTGCCTGGGCTTCCCCCTGAGCTTCAATGCGCTCCTGTGCCGCCTCATTGAGCATCTTCGAACTCGATGCCTCCACCAGGTCGGCGGTGTGGTCCATGCGATAGAGCGAAAGCCCCACCAGCAGGGTGACAACAGCCAGCAGGCTGAGTCCGGCGAGAAGGGTGATTTTCCATTGGATGGAAAGCTGTCTGAGCGACATGGAGACATCCTAAAAAGAGGCTTTGTCTGTTAGCGGCCGTAAAGGCGTTTTCTTTACGAGAAAAGCTGATTTTTTAGTCGCGTGTGCCACCTTTAAAAAGGCGGCTTATCCCTTTGAATATTAGGGTTAAAGCCGGTGGTGAGGGTTTGCTTGCAGGGCTTTGGCATGCGCTTTGACAAGGCGCCGATGGTGTTGCAAAGTGTGCGCCCCCAAATTGGTCCACCCTTCCAGATCCGGCGATTGGAACAGTGTTCTTTTGCCCGAAATTTTCCGCTTTACGGTGTTTTATCGTGGTGCGCGCTATGAGGTTGTAATCATGAATGCAGTAATTGCCGCGGTCGGCATCATGCTGGTGCTCAGTCTGTCCCGTGTGCATGTAGTTATCGCCCTGATTGTGGGTGCCGTTGTAGGCGGCCTCGTGGGCGGGCTGGGTATTGAGGCTACACTCAATGCGTTCAACGGTGGTCTGGGCGGTGGTGCTCAGGTTGCGTTGTCCTACGCCATGCTGGGTGCTTTTGCAGTGGCGATCGCCAAGTCGGGCATGGCCCACGCATTGGCGGACAAAGCGTTGCTGATGGTCAACAGGCAACATTCAGCAGGGGGTAACAGCGTCAAGTGGCTGCTGATTGGCCTGCTGTTGGTAGTGGCTGTTTCTTCGCAGAATATTGTGCCGATTCATATCGCCTTTATTCCGTTGCTGGTCCCGCCTCTATTGTATGTACTGACCAAGCTGAAAATTGACCGGCGCCTGATTGCCTGTGTCATGACCTTTGGTTTGATCACGCCGTATATGTTCCTGCCGGTGGGCTTTGGCAATATCTTCCTTAACCAGATCCTGCTCGCCAACGTCAGCACCAGTGGCGTGGATGTCAGCCAGGTCAATGTGACCCATGCGATGGCCATTCCGGCCTTGGGCATGTTGTTCGGCTTGCTGGTGGCGGTGTTTATCAGCTACCGCAAAAAGCGCGAATATGACGTAAGCAAAATCGAGCAGGTTGAACAGGTTGCTGTCAGCTATAACCCGCGTACGTTGCTGGTAGCCGCTGCGGCCATTGCGGCGGCGTTTATCATTCAGCTGTGGCTGGGCTCCATGATCATTGGCGCGCTGTCAGGCTTTCTGATTTTCTCGGCCTCGGGGATTGTGCGCTGGCGCGAGACGGATGACCTGTTTACCGAAGGCATGAAGATGATGGCCATGATCGGTTTCATCATGATCGCGGCTTCCGGTTTTGCTGAAGTGCTCAAGGCCACGGGCGAGGTCAAGTCGCTGGTTGAAGCGTCAGCCGGCTGGATCAACCACAGCAAGGGTGTGGGCGCGTTGCTGATGTTGCTGGTGGGTTTGCTGGTGACCATGGGCATCGGCTCGTCATTTTCCACTGTGCCGATCCTGGCGGCCATTTTTGTACCTCTGTGCGTGCAACTGGGTTTCAGCCCCATGGCCATCGTGTGCATCGTTGGTACGGCGGGAGCATTGGGCGATGCTGGTTCGCCGGCGTCGGACTCCACCCTCGGGCCGACTTCCGGTCTGAATATCGACGGCCAGCATCACCATATCTGGGACACCGTGGTGCCCACGTTCCTGCACTATAATTTGCCGCTGCTGGCCTTTGGCTGGGTTGCGGCAATGGTGTTGTAAGGCGTCGGCGGGTCAGACTTCAGGGCAGTTCGATACGTCCGGTTTCCCCGGGAACTGTCGGCCAGTCACCCGCCGCCCAGCGGGCTCTGGCCTGCTCGATCAGCGCCGGGTCACTGGCGACGAAGTTCCAGTTCATGCGCCGCGGCGCGTCCAGTGGTGCGCCGCCGATCAGCACCAGATGGCTGTCTTCCTGGGCGAAGAGTGTCATCTCTTCGCCCTCCGGCATTAGCACCAGGCTGCGAGGCTCAAGGGGCTGACCGTCCAGTTGCACTTCACCTTCCAGCACATACAGCGCGCGTTCCGGGTGTTCGGCCGGGATCAGCAGGGTGGTGGCTGTTTGCATCTGTATTTCGGCATACAGGGTCGGGGCGAGCACAGGTACGGGTGAGATCAGGCAAAAACCCGTGCCGGCAATCAGGCGAATCCTTACCCCCAGACTCTCGCTGACCGGCAAGCTGTCGGCACGATAATGGCTGTAGTGCCCGGGGCCTTGCTCATGTTCTTTGGGGGAGGCCAGCCACACTTGCAGCCCGTGCAGGCTCGAACCCTGTGCAAGCAGGGTTGAGGGTGTGCGCTCGATATGGGCAATGGCCGCGCCTGCGGTCATCCAGCTGACTTCGCCGGGGCCAACCAGCTGGTCTGAGCCCAGGCTGTCCTTGTGTTGCAGTTGACCTTCAAACAGATAGGTCAGGGTGGACAGGCCGATATGCGGATGCTGGCGGATATTCATCCCGTGGCCCGGTGGATAACGGGTTGGCAGCATATGATCGAAAAATACAAAAGGCCCTACGCTGCGGCATTTGGCCGACGGCAGGGGGCGCAGGATCGGTTGGCCTTCGACATCCTCGGCGCGGGGCCGAATCACGGTCAGGGTAGGCATGGGACGGTTCCGGCAGTGGAGAAGCGTTGAGCATAACCCAACGCCGCTCAGTCCCGTCTGTGCGCTACTGGCTGAAAGCGCCTTCAGACAAGTGGGTTTCGATGGTGACCTCGGCGGTCGTCATCAGTTTATGCACCGGGCACTTGTCGGCCACGTTGTGCAGTTCTTCGCGCTGGGCATCGGTCAGTACGCCCTTGAGGGTCAGTTTGACGTGCAGGGCGTACTTGCCTTTGAGCTCTTCACTGGCGTCGTGTTTGACTTCAACTGTGACGCCAGTGAGCGGGATCTCCTTTCTTTGCGCGTAAAGCTTGAGCGTCAGGGCCTTGCAGGCACCGAGGGCGGCATCGAAGTAGTCATGGGGTGACGGTGCAGAGCTCTCGCCGCCCATGGACGTGGGCAAATCGGTGAACACTTCGTGATCGTCGATTTTGATGCTGTGACGAAAACCCTCGTGGGACGCGGTATTAACGGTAACAGTCATGGCAAACCTCCAGTGGCAGTTAAAAAGCTCCTGATCTTTATAGAGCATGCTGCGCGCCAAGCGTTCCTTCTGATTGCATGCTGAACCCTGGCGCGATCCTGCGGGTCTATTGAAGCTCATCGAGAGGAGATTGCAGGTGCGACTGAAATACTGCGTGCTGGCTGCTGCCCTGGCTTGCTCAAGCGCCTGGGCCCAGGCCCGTGAATATGCCTACAGCGATGCTCATCTGCATTATGTCGATTTCTTTCAGGAAACGGCCGGGATGGACAAGTTGCTGCGCGCCATGACCGACAATCGTATTGAGCACGTCATGATTTCGGGTGTGGCGGTCGCCAAAAAATGGCACGAAGACGAGCCCAGGCGCCCTCGTTACTATGCAGGCGATGATGCGGATGCCTACTGGTACAGTGCGACGGACGTGTGGGTGGCCGCGGCGGTCAACCGCTTGACCCCGGAGCAGCGTGAGCGCTTCCATCCTTTTCTGGCGGGGTTTAACCCCAATGACAAAAATTCGGCGGCGCATATCCAGCGCATGATCGATCTGGATCCGGGCATGTGGCAGGGCATCGGCGAGGTGTTTACCCGCCACGATGACCTGACGGCGCTGATTTCCGGGGACACGCCACGAGCCAATAACGAAGCCATGAACAAGATTTACGCGCTGGCGGCCGAGCATGATCTACCGGTTCTGGTGCATTCCAATATCACCTCAAAACGTGAGCGCAATCCCTTGTATCTGGCCGAGATTGAAGAGCCGTTATCCAGGCACCCCGATACCCGTTTTATCTGGGCCCATGCCGGGACCAGTGCCGAGATTCACCGGCATCAGACGCAAATGCCTTTTCTGTTGCCCACCCTCACGCGGTTGCTGGAAACCTACCCGAATCTCTACGTAGATTTGTCCTGGAGCATGCTCACGCCGTATTTGCTGGATGCACAGGGCAAGGCCAGGCCTGAGTGGGTTGCGCTTGTAGAGCGTTTCCCCGGGCGTTTTATGCTGGGCTCGGATGCGGTGGGGCGTTTCGATAAGCTGGGTAAGGAGTTGCGCAGTTTTGATCCGTTTCTGGATGCTTTGCCCGAAGATGTAGCGCGCAAGGTGGCCAGGGATAATTTTCTGGCCGTGTTGCCGAAGAAACGGATAAAGCCTTGACCAGTGGTGATGGCGTTTTGAGCCTCATCTCGCCAAGGCGATGCCTGAGTCAAGAGGGGCTCTGCAGGTGTAAACAACTGGTAGATCCGGCAATGTGTCCGTGTCGCCGCGCAATTCCTGTAGTCGCTGACGAGGAACGATGGCTGCGTTCGGCGAAGTAACCGTCGTGAACCCATGCCGCCCACTCATTCAGAGACACCGCGATTACCGGGCTTGCGACGACTGTGTCGTCGAACGTAGCCTCGTTCTACTCGTCAACGGCTACAGGGTTGAGCACACAGGCGTTTTCGAGGGCAGCGATTACACATCTGCTATTTCTTGAAGGCAAAAAAATGCCCCGGCTTAGCGGCAATGCTGTTCACTTAAGAGCAACGCTACTCAATTGTGGGAGCGGGCTTGCCCGCTCCCACAGAGGTAGAAATCGCTTAAGTGAACAACATTGCCGGCTTAGCGGGGCATTTTATATTTCGCGAGGGGAAGGCTTATTTGCCCGCCCAGCGCTTCAGTACCAGAGTGGCGTTAGTGCCACCGAAACCGAAACTGTTGCTCATCACATTGTTCAGCGTGACGTTCTCGCGGGTCTTGGTCAGGATCGGCATGTCAGCGACAGTCGGGTCCAGTTCCTCAATGTTGGCCGAACCGGCGATGAAGTTACCTTCCATCATCAGCAGGCAGTAGATCGCTTCGTGAACGCCTGCGGCGCCCAGGGAGTGACCCGACAGGCTCTTGGTAGAGCTGATCGCTGGAGCCTTGTCACCGAATACCGCGCGAACACCTTCCATTTCCTTGACGTCGCCTACCGGAGTAGAGGTGCCGTGGGTATTGAGGTAGTCGATCGGGCCGTCAACGGTGGACATTGCCATCTGCATGCAGCGGATGGCGCCTTCACCGCTAGGGGCAACCATGTCGTAGCCGTCGGAAGTCGCGCCGTAGCCAACGATTTCGGCGTAGATCTTGGCGCCACGCGCCAGGGCGTGCTCCAGTTCTTCAACGACAACCATGCCGCCGCCGCCAGCAATGACGAAGCCATCACGGTTTTTGTCGTAGGCACGGGACGCTTTTTCAGGCGTGTCGTTGTACTGGGTGGACAGCGCGCCCATGGCGTCGAACAGGAACGACTGGCTCCAGTGTTCTTCTTCGCCGCCGCCAGCAAAAACGATGTCCTGCTTGCCCAGCTGGATCTGCTCAACCGCGGTACCGATGCAATGAGCACTGGTGGCGCAGGCCGAGGAGATCGAGTAGTTCACGCCCTTGATCTTGAAGGGAGTGGCCAGGCAGGCCGAAACGGTGCTGCCCATGGTCCGCGTTACACGGTACGGGCCTACACGCTTGACGCCTTTTTCACGCAGGATATCCAGCGCTTCCATCTGATTCAGGGTCGACGCGCCGCCCGAGCCGGCGATAAGGCCGGTACGCGGGTTGGAGACTTGCTCCTCGGTCAGGCCCGAATCAGTGATGGCGTCTTTCATGGCCAGGTAGGCGTAAGCCGCTGCGTGGCCGACGAAGCGATAGATCTTGCGATCGATCAGCTCTTCGAGAGGCAGGTCAATGGAGCCGGAAACCTGGCTACGCAGACCCATTTCGGCATATTCCGGGTTGAATCGGATGCCAGGGCGACTTGCACGCAGGTTAGCGGAGACGGTCTCTTTGTCATTGCCCAGGCACGAAACGATGCCCAGACCAGTGATAACGACGCGGCGCATGCGGATAACCCTTAAAAGTTGTCAGTGGAAGTAAATACGCCGACCCGAAGGCCTTCGGCAGTATATATTTCGCGACCGTCGACAGTCACCGAACCATCGGCAATGGCCAGGTTCAGCTTGCCCTTGAGGACGCGCTTGATTTGAATGTTGTAGGTGACTTTCTTGGCGGTCGGCAAGACCTGGCCAAAGAACTTCACTTCGCCCGATCCCAGGGCACGACCGCGGCCCGGCAGACCCTGCCAGCCCAGGTAGAAGCCGACCAGCTGCCACATGGCGTCAAGGCCCAGGCAACCTGGCATCACCGGATCGCCTTCGAAATGGCAGGCGAAGAACCACAGGTCCGGGGTGATATCCAGCTCGGCGACCAATTCACCTTTGCCGTACTTGCCACCCTCTTCGCTGATATGGGTGATGCGATCCACCATCAGCATGTTAGGGGCGGGCAGTTGCGCGTTACCCGGGCCGAACAGTTCGCCGCGGCTACAGCGCAGCAGATCTTCCCGAGTAAAGGCGTTTTGTTTGGTCATGCGAGCTCCTCAATAATCCCATGCGGCGGGTGGGGCAAAATCTTCCCGACCAACTGAAACACAGGTGTTCCAGTTCGCCAGCCTACACATAGACTATTGCGTTGTAGTGAAAGTCACAGCGCAAAGGACACAAATGTACACTTGTGCACTGAAAATTTAAATCGGGCCGGTTCAGTGGCCCATTCGGGTGTCTAAGACTGCCGCACTTTTGTCTTTAACGCCAGTCGCAGGTGGCGTATTAGCCATTAAGTTACTGGACCCAGCGCTGCAGTATTTGTTCCAGATCAGCTCGTTTGAACGGCTTGGCCAGGTAATCGTTCATTCCCGCCTGCAGGCAGGTTTCCCGATCGCCCTGCAGCGCGTTGGCAGTCAAGGCAATAATGGGCAGGCCCCGGCAGCCGGGCAGTTGGCGGATTTGCCGGGTCGCTTCATAGCCATTGATGATCGGTAGCCGACAGTCCATCAGGATCGCGGCAAAACGTTCGGTATTGGCGAAGTGAATGGCCTGCGCGCCATCACTGACCAGGCTCACTTCATATCCGAGGCTGGTGAGCATGGCTTCGATAACCGTCTGATTGACCTGATTGTCTTCCACCAGCAGGACTTTACGCCCGGGTGTGCAGGCCGTATCTGGCTCTTGTTCCGGCATGAGGCCTAGCTTGATGGGTTGATGCAGCTCCAGGGGGATTTCCAGGGTGAAGACCGAACCATGGGTCTCTTCGCTCAAGGCATGCAGCGTACCGCCCATGCGCTCGGCCAGCGTGCGGGCGATGGGCAGCCCCAGGCCTGTACCGCCATAGCGCCGTGATATCGAGCTGTCGGCCTGCTGGAAAGCGTTGAACATGGAGTCGAGCTTTTCGCTGCTGATGCCGATACCGCTGTCGCGTACGGCACAGCTGAACCAGATCAGTTCATGATCGAGGCGTTGCCACTGAGGCTCGATACTGACCCGGCCATGTTCGGTGAACTTCAAGGCATTGCCGATCAGATTGACCAGAATCTGCCGGATTCGCGTCGGGTCGCCCAGTACCGGCAAGTCCTGCAACCCTTCAGGGATCGTCAGTTGCAAGTGCAGGCCACGCTGCGCGGCATTGTGCTGGAATGCCTGGGCGCAGTTGCTGACCAGTTCGGCGAGGTTGAAGGGGATATGCTCCAGCTCCAGGGCTGAACGTTCAATGCGCGAGAAGTCTAGGATATCGTTGATGACCTTGAGCAAGTGCTCGGTGGACTCCGACGCGAGAGCGGCATACTCAGCCTGCTCCTCGGTCATCTGCGTGGTTTCCAGCAGTTGCAGCATCCCTAATACGCCATTCATGGGGGTGCGCAGTTCATGGCTCATCATGGCCAGAAAGTCAGTTTTGGCGCGGTTGGCCCGTTCGGCTTCTTCGCGGGCCTGGATCAACTGCGCAATGGCCGACTGCTGTTCGCGGCTGGCCTGTTCCAGGCCTTCGGCCAGGTTGTTGATATGCTGGGCCAGGCTGCCCAGTTCGCCATCGTCGACCACTGGCAAGGGTCTCTTGTAGTCACCTTGCTGGATAGCCTTGACCGCCTTGCTCATATCGCTGATGGGCCTGGACAGGTTGGAGGCCAGGCGTCTGGCCAGCAGGTAGGTGAAGCCCAGGGCAAACAACGCGAGAATCACCGCCTTGAGCAGGATCTCTTGCTGGCGCGTGCTGAACGCTTCGCCGGACATGCCCACCAGTACCCGACCCAGATAGTCTTCTGCAGGCGCTGGCGCCTGGCTATTGCTGAGCAGGAAATACTCCCCCGAAGGGCTTTTCTGCAATCGCACTGGAGCCTGGAATACTTCAACCTGGGTCCCTTGATCAGGGCCGTGAGAGGGGTGCTCTGCGTGTGCCAGCACTTCGTTGGTACGGTTCTGCACCTGCACAAACTGAACGTGGGGGATGTTCAGCGATGCGTTGATCAGGGTTTCCAGCACATGGGTGTTGCCCGTCATCACCCCGTACTCGGTGGCAGGCGCCAACTGGCTGGCGATCAACTGGCCGGTGTGCTTGAGTTCCTGACGCAAGTCCTGGATGCGAACGAAGGTAAAAAAACTGATCAACAGCAAGGTCAACAGTAAAGCCGGGCCCAGGCTCATCATTTGCGTACGGGTGTGGATGTCCCACCGACTGCGCGCCATCATGGGAATCTGGCTCCTTTTAATTCATGACCCATGTAAGTTGTCATCCTTGACCTGCTGTCGTTCATTTTGAAGTGCAGCAAAGCTGCCTCTTGAATGTGAAAACCAGAAGGGCATGTTAACCGAGGTCCTGCACTTTTTCAGGCAAAGCTATCTATAGGCCAGGAGGGGTGCGCTCCGTATAATGCCGCCATTGCCACTGCTAGATGGAAAACGGGATTGCATATGACTGAACAGCACGCTATTGCGGTCTTGGGAGGCGGAAGCTTTGGCACCGCCGTGGCCAACTTGCTGGCAGAAAACGGTCATCGTGTGCATCAGTGGATGCGCGACCCCGAGCAAGCCGAGGCCATTCGCCTTAATCGTGAAAACCCTCGTTACCTTAAAGGCATCAAGATTCACCCGGGCGTCGAACCGGTTACCGACCTGCAGGCAACGCTCGAGGCTTGCGAACTGTGTTTTGTAGCCTTGCCGTCCAGCGCCTTGCGCAGTGTGCTGGCGCCACACGCCGAACGTTTGCGCGGCAAAATGCTGGTTAGCCTGACCAAGGGGATTGAAGCCCACAGTTTCAAGCTGATGAGTGAAATCCTTGAAGAAATCGCCCCGCAAGCGCGCATCGGTGTGTTGTCCGGACCCAACCTTGCGCGTGAGGTGGCTGAACATGCGCTGACCGCCACTGTGGTCGCCAGTGCCGATGAAGACCTGTGTACCCGCGTTCAGGCGGCCCTGCACGGGCGTACTTTCCGCGTCTATGCCAGTGCTGACCGCTTTGGCGTGGAGTTGGGCGGGGCGTTGAAAAACGTTTACGCAATTATCGCTGGCATGGCCGTGGCGCTGGGTATGGGGGAAAACACCAAGAGCATGCTGATTACCCGTGCCCTTGCAGAAATGACCCGATTTGCCGTCAGCCAGGGCGCCAACCCCATGACCTTTCTCGGGTTGGCGGGGGTAGGGGATTTGATCGTCACTTGCTCGTCGGCCAAAAGCCGCAACTATCAGGTCGGTTTTGCCCTGGGCCAGGGGCTGAGCCTGGAAGACGCGGTTACCCGCCTGGGCGAAGTGGCCGAAGGCGTGAATACGCTGAAAGTACTCAAGGCCAAGGCGCATGAGCTGAATGTTTATATGCCGCTGGTTGCCGGCCTGCATGCGATTCTGTTCGAGGGCTACACCCTGGATCAGGTGATCGGGCAACTGATGCGTGGCGAGCCTAAAACGGATGTCGATTTTATCTCCACCAGCGGTTTCAACTGAGCACGACAGGAGCAGTAGATGAACGACACTAAAAACGCACCCAAGTACGAGTCTCTGGTTTTGCGCGTGCTGTGGATGCTGGTTTTCCTGCTGGTGTGGCAGGTTGCGCAACTGGTGCTCGGCGGGCTGGTGCTTGTGCAGCTGGTTTACCGTGTGGTTTACGGTGCGCCCAACGGTGGCCTGATGAACTTTGGTGACAGCCTGAGCCTGTATCTGGCACAGATCGGCCGCTTCGGCAGCTTCCACACCGAGCAAAAGCCCTGGCCGTTTGCCGACTGGCCAGCCCCGCGCGCTCCGGAAGGCGAAGCACCTTATGTGCAGGGCGCCAAGGGCGAAGAGACCAAGCCATGAAGATCTGGATTTTGCGTCATGGCGAAGCCGAGCCTCATGCCCGCCGTGATGCCGAGCGCGAGCTTACGGCCCACGGTCGTGAGCAGGTGCTGCACAGTGCCGCCCGCTTGCTAGGCGAGCCGCTGGACAGCATTCTGGTCAGTCCTTACGTGCGGGCGCAGCAAACGGCTGAACTGGTGCGCAAGGCCCTGGGCATTACATCCGACTTGATCACCGTGCCCTGGCTGACACCCGAAAGCGAACCCAAATACGCGGTCAGCCAACTGCCGGACACTGGCAATGTGCTGTTGGTCAGCCATCAGCCGTTTGTGGGGGATCTGATCAGTCTGTTGTTGCACGGCCATATGCGCCAGCCCCAGCCCATGCACACGGCCAGCCTGGCTGAGCTGGAAGGTGAATGGCCGCTGGCTGGCAGCATGACCTTGCTCGGCGTGTACCACGGCTGATCGTTGCAATGGTTGCACAGTGCGGCCGTAGTGAAAGATAGTTGGGGGCGGATTAATGGCATTTTGACGCTTGCGCTGCTGGTCAAGCTGTCCGCCACCCCACCTCACTGACCAAGGAATGACCGCATGAGCCTGTGGACGACCCCGCCTGATCTGGCACGCCTCAATGAAATGCGCAAAAACACCATTTGCGACGTGCTGGACATCACGTTCGATGCTTTCGACGACAACTCGATCACCGCGAGCATGGTGGTGGATCATCGCACTCACCAACCGTTTGGTTTGTTGCATGGCGGTGCATCTGTGGTTCTGGCCGAAACCCTGGGTTCGATGGCCAGTTTCATGTGTATTGACACCACAAAATTCTATTGCGTGGGCCTTGAGGTCAATGCCAACCACCTGCGTGGCGTGCGCAGCGGCCGGGTCAGTGCGGTGGCGCGCCCGGTGCACATGGGCCGCACGACCCATGTCTGGGATATCCGCCTGAGCGATGACAACGGCAAGCTCAACTGCATTTCCCGTCTGACCATCGCCGTTGTGCCACTGGGTGAAACACCGCCAGCTCGGTGATCATACGGCCAGCTAATGGCCGTATCGTCGTCACTCATGGCGCATACGATCATTGATATGAGGAAAATTCCTACAGACAATAAGGCATACCTCCTACATCTGGATGCCTTGTATGTCTCGGCAGATTTTCTTCGCCCATGCCAACGGCTTCCCCTCGGGCACTTATGGCAAGTTGTTCAGTGCCCTGGCGCCGGATTTTCGTGTGACACATCTGTCACAGCATGGGCATGACCCGCGTTATCCGGTGGACAACAACTGGTACAACCTCGTTGATGAGCTGATTTTTCACCTGCAACAACAAGATGCACCCGTGTTGGGTGTGGGGCATTCGTTGGGCGGCATGCTGCACTTGCATGCGGCTATTCGTTGCCCGCATCTGTACCGCGGCGTGGTCATGCTCGACTCACCGGTGCTGACGCGCACTGATCAGTGGGTGATCCGTGCGGCCAAGCGTTTTGGCCTGATCGATCGTCTGACTCCGGCAGGGCGTACTCTGGGGCGGCGCGCCGAGTTCGCCGACCTTGAAGCCGCACGTACCTACTTTGCAGGTAAAACACTGTTTCGCAGCTTTGACCCCGACTGTTTCGAAGCCTATCTGGAGCATGGTCTGGAGTCTGTGGATGACCGCTTGCGATTGCGTTTTGACCCGGCCACCGAGATCGATATCTATCGCAGCGTGCCGCACACCAGCCCGGGGCGGGCCTTCAAGCTGCAGGTGCCGTTGACCGTGGTGCGTGGCCGCGACAGCCGCGTGGTCATGAGCCATCATGCCAAGGCCGTTGCGCGTATGCCCAATGGTGAGGCGCTGAGCGTGCCGGGCGGGCACATGTTCCCGTTGGAGCAGCCGCAAGACACTGCCAGCCTGCTCAAACAGATTTTTGCCCGTTGGGAACTGCGTCATCCCGGCCTTTAAAGAGCACTTTGCATGAGCCCTGTGGTTGAAGAAATTCGTCTGAGCCTGCCGCATATCGAACTGGCGGCACATATTTTCGGCCCCGAAGACGGCCTGCCGGTGATTGCCCTGCATGGCTGGCTGGACAATGCCAACAGCTTTGCCCGGCTGGCCCCAAAACTGAAGGGCTTGCGCATTGTGGCGCTGGACCTGGCCGGGCATGGTCATTCAGATCACCGCCCGCGCGGCGCCGGCTATGCATTGGCGGACTACGCCTTTGATGTGCTGCGGGTAGCCGAGCAACTGGGCTGGAAACAATTTGCCCTGCTCGGCCATTCGCTGGGGGCAATTGTGTCGGTGGTCATCGCCGGGTCATTTCCGGAGCGGGTGACCCGGTTGGCGCTGATTGATGGCATCGTGTTGCGCAGCGGCCCGGAAGGGGATGCGGCTGAGCGAATGGGCCAGGCGCTGCAGGCGCAACTGGCTCTGGAGCACAAGCGCAAGTCGGTACATCCGACTCTTGACCGGGCTGTTGAAGCACGAATGAAAGGTCTGGTAGCTGTTAGCCGCGAGGCTGCAGAACTGCTGGCCCAGCGTGGTCTGATGCCGGTGCCCGGAGGCTACAGCTGGCGTAGCGACAGTCGCCTGACATTGCCTTCGCCCTTGCGCTTGAGTGATGAGCAGGCCATGTCTTTTGTTCGGCGGGTCACGTGCCCGACGTCTTTGGTGGTGGCAGAGCAGGGCATGCTGGCCAGTCACCCCGAGTTGCTGGATCGTCTACCCTTCAAGCTGGAACGGCTGCCGGGTGGCCATCATTTGCACCTGAATGACGAAGCAGGGGCGATCCTTGTTGCAGACTGTTTCAATCGGTTCTTCGCTGTTCCTTGACTTGCGGCTGGCAACTGTCGAGGCTTGGCGGGTTGAAATGGGAGACAACCATGATAGATCTCTACACCGCTGCGACCCCGAAAGGCCACCCGGTCTCTATCGTGAGGATGCTGAGCCACACACCATCATTCGGTGAAATACGCCGATGAAAATACCCAATCGTTACATTCTGGCGTTGGGCCTGAGCTGTTTGAGCCCCTTGCTTTGGGCCAGCGACGTACCCGGCAGTCATGACTTGCCGGATGTGCCGCGCCTGGCCGACGCGCAAATTGTCGATTACAGCGTCAAGCCGGATGTCGAGCGCATTTACCCGATGGGCTCGATCCGCAAAATCAGTGGCCGCCTGCGATTTGAGGGGCAGGTCAATAGCCGTGGCCAGACCACAGCTGTCACTTATGAGTTACCCGCCGAGCATTCCGCCACCGAAGCCTTTACGGCTGCCCGTGAAGCGCTACAAAAACAGGGCGCTGAATTGCTGTTCTGGTGCCAGGCCCGTGACTGTGGTGAAAGCAGCCTGTGGGCCAATGAAGTGTTCGGCAATTCCAAGCTGACAGGTTCTGATGAGCAGCAATCCTACTTGTTGCTGCGTCGGGCCGCCCCTGACCAGAACCAGCTGGTGGCCCTGTATGGCATCAATCGCGGCAATCGCAAGGCCTATCTGCATGTGGAACAACTGCAGGCGAGTGCCGACCTGGGCGAACTGCTGCCGACCCCGGCGACCTTGCAGCGGCAGTTGAAAAGCACCGGCGAGCTGGATTTCCCCAAGCTTGCCAGCGAGCCGGATGACCAGTGGCTGACCCTGATCTCCCGGGCATTGAACCTGGATGCAACCTCCAGGGTCAGTTTGACCGGAGCCAAGGCTTCAGCCTGGCGTGACGGTTTGATCAGCAAGGGCGTACGTGCAGCTCGCATGGAACTCGGTAATGAACAGGCCAAGGGCCTGCATATCGAGTTGTTACGCTAAACCTGCGTAAACGGCGGCTACACTCTGCGTAGTCGTCGTCTTTCTTTGTTTTCTGAATTTTCTGTGGAACACACATGCTCAATAACGATCGCCTGCTGGTGCAGATTCTGCTCCTGGTGTTGTTCGGTGCCAGCCTGTGGGTAATGGCACCCTTCTGGTCGGCCCTGTTCTGGGGCGCGGTGCTGGCATTCGCCAGTTGGCCGCTGATGCGCCTGCTGACCCGTTTACTCGGAGGCCGCGAGTCGCTGGCGGCCAGCATCCTGACTCTGGGCTGGATGTTGCTGGTGGCTGTGCCGCTGGTATGGCTGGGGCTGAACCTGGCAGACCATGTGCGTGATGCCACCACCTTCGTCAAGGATGTACAGCTCGAAGGCCTGCCCGAATCTCCGGCCTGGCTGGCTGGTATTCCGATCGTGGGTGAGCGTCTGGTGGGGATCTGGAACACCATCGACGAACAGGGCGCCGCCTTGTTACTGGCGGTAAAACCCTATCTGGGGCAGGTGGGTAACTGGTTGCTGGCGCGCAGCGCACAGATTGGCGGGGGTATTCTTGAACTGACCCTGAGTATCGTCTTTGTGTTCTTTTTCTACCGTGACGGGCCGCGGCTGGCGAGCTTTGTACACGGTCTGCTGGAGCGCTTGATAGGTGATCGTGCCGATTACTATCAGGAGCTGGTAGCAGGCACCGTGCAGCGTGTGGTCAACGGGGTGATTGGTACCGCAGCTGCCCAGGCGTTGCTGGCGCTGATAGGTTTTCTGATCGCGGGGGTGCCCGGTGCACTGGTGCTGGGGCTGGCCACATTCCTGCTCAGCCTGATCCCGATGGGGCCGCCGCTGATCTGGGTGCCGGCCACGGCCTGGCTGGCCTGGAAGGGCGACTACGGGATGGCGGTATTCCTCGGTATCTGGGGCACGGTGATTATCAGCGGCGTTGATAACGTGCTTAAACCCTACCTGATCAGCCGCGGCGGCAACCTGCCGCTAGTGATCGTGTTGCTTGGAGTCTTTGGCGGGCTGATTGCCTTTGGCTTTATCGGCCTGTTTATCGGCCCTACCTTGCTCGCCATCGCCTACAGCCTGCTGGTGGACTGGAGTTCCAGCCAGCAGAACAGAGACAAGGCCTGACTTAACCGAACTTGGGGCCGGAGCGGGTGTTGTTGCCCTTGGCCAGACGGTCGTAGAGCACCACATTGACCGTTGCGGCCAGGTTCATGCAGCCATTGGTGGGAATGTAGATCACGTCTTCGCACCACTCCAGCACGTCTTTGCCCAAGGAGCCGTCTTCAGGGCCGAAGATGTAGATCGCCCGGTCCGGGTGCGTGTACTCAGGCAATGAGCGCGCGCCCTCGACCATCTCCACCGCCACCGGAATACAGCCCAGCGGGATGATTTTTTTCAGGTCATCGATACCGATCAGGGGGATGTCTTGATGGACTTTCTTGGTATCAGTGATGAAATCGCGGGCGCGCTCGTAACGCTTGCCGGTGTAAAACACCGACGCAACGCTGTAGCAACCAGCCGCACGCATCACCGAGCCGACGTTTTCCGGTGATTTGGGGTTATACAAACCAATGCAGCTGTACCGTTTGTTTGCCACGTGCCCGAGCCTTTGCGAAAAAAAGACGCGAGTATACGGCATTGGCACAGGGTGGGCTGTTATCTGTAGTCGCTGCCGCAGGCTGCGATCAGGGGCGCGGCGCCATGCGCAATACGGGTTGCTGCGCTACCCTTCGCAGCCTGCGGCAGCGACTACATAAACAAGGCTACTCGTCTTTCTTCATCAACCCGGCCAACGCTGCAAACGGGTTGTGGGTGGCCTTGGCAATTTTCGGGCTGCTGGTGGAGCTGTCCGAAAAGTACTGCTGGTCGGTGTAACGCGAGTGCTCGTTATCGTGGCAGTACAGGCACAGCAGCTCCCAGTTGGAACCGTCCTGCGGGTTGTTGTCGTGGTTGTGGTCGCGGTGGTGAACTGTCAGCTCGCTCAGGCGCTTGCCGGCAAATTCACGGGCGCAGCGGCCGCACACGTGGGGGTACATTTTCAGGGCCTTGTCGCGGTAGCCCATTTCGCGGTCACGCTGGGCGTCGGCCAGGATGCGGTCCAGCTTGGCAGTGTGGGAGGGTGGGTTCGCCGAACTCATGGGTTCACCTTGTAGGACTGATGACGGTTATGTCGTTAAGTTTAGCTGTTGGTCAGCCTTTGATTTTTTCTGCAATCCAGATTGTATGCCGTGTGCCCTTGTTGCCGTGGGCAAATACCTGGACTTCCTCAGCCTTGAAACCGGCTTTGCGCAGCTTGTCGGAAAACTGTTTGTCAGCGCTGGCAGACCATACGGCCAGTACGCCTTTGGGGCGCAAGGCCTTGGCGCAGGCGCTCAGGCCGCCGGCGGAATACAGCCAGCTATTGGCTTTTTGGGTCAGGCCTTCCGGGCCGTTGTCGACGTCGAGCATGATCGCATCAAAGCCGTTGGGCTCGGCTTGCAGCACCTTGGCCACGTCTTCCATGCGAATCACGGTACGCGGGTCCTGTAGCGGGTTACCCGACTTTTCCCCCAGCGCGCCGCGATTCCACTCCACGACACCGGGCACTAATTCGGCGACCACCACTTCGGCAGTTTTACCCAGATGTTTGAGTGCAGAGGCGAGGGTAAACCCCATGCCCAGACCGCCGATCAGCACCCGCGATTGCGGGCGGCCGGCGACTTTACGGCAGGGGATCTCAGCCAGAGCGTCTTCAGAACCGTGCATACGGGTGTTCATCAGCTGGCCGCCGTCGCCGCCCTGAATCTTGATCACGAAGTCTTCGCCATACTCGAACAGGCACAAGGCACCGCCGTTTTCGGGGATCGGAGTGGTGTCGAGCAAAACAAAACGTTTCATGGAAATCTCATTGAAGGGGGCAAAAACCGCAGGTTACGAGTAGCCTGAGGGCAGACAAGCCGGTCTGGCAACGGAGTGATTGATGAAACGCACTATTCTAACGGTCATTGCAGGGGCTGCGCTCTTGATAAGTGCAGCCCAGGCAACGGAATTGACCACAGTCCCGAGCCCCCCCGTAACTGCGGCGCCGGGTTCACCGGGTACCGCCACGCCGACCCCGTATCCGCAAATCACCCCGCGCGCCGTGCCCAAACCGGTCGCGGGAAGTGGCAGCCTGATCCCGTTACCGCCGATCGATCTGCCGCAACCGCCCAAGGATCAGGCGCTGCCGGGGCTTGAGCCGAAAGACCTGAAGGGCAAGATACCGGCTGATTAAGCTGACTGCTGACTGCTGACTCTGTGGCTGGCTGGTGACGCGGTCTTGTCAGGAAAATCGGGTGGATGCCATCGCGAGCAAGCCCGCTCCCACATAATGATCCCGGCAAGGTCCGAATTTTGTGAATGGCGCAAAACCTGTGGGAGCTGGCTTGCCTGCGATGCTGGCGACGCGGTTTGTCAGGTAAACCGCAGCGATGCCATCGCGAGCAAGCTCGCTCCCACATAATGACCCGGCAAGATCCGAATTTTGTGAGCAGCGCAAAACCTGTGGAGCTGGCTTGCCTGCGATGCTGGCGACGCGGTTTGTCAGGTAAACCGCAGCGATGCCATCGCGAGCAAGCTCGCTCCCACATAATGACCCGGCAAGGTCCGAATTTTGTGAGAAGCGCAAAACCTGTGGGAGCTGGCTTGCCTGCGATGCTGGTGACGCGGTCTTGTCAGGAAAATCGGGTGGATGCCATCGCGAGCAAGCCCGCTCCCACATAATGATCCCGGCAAGGTCCGAATTTTGTGAATGACGCAAAACCTGTGGGAGCTGGCTTGCCTGCGATGCTGGCGACGCGGTTTGTCAGGCAAACCGCAGTGATGCCATCGCAAGAAAGCCCATATTCAAATACCCAGCACCTTGAACACAAAGCCATATTCCAGCGCCACGTCGCGCAAGCCCTGATAGCGCCCGCTCATGCCACCATGGCCAGCTTCCAGCTCGGTCTTGAGCAGTAGCAGGTTGTCGTCGGTCTTGGTGGCGCGCAGCTTGGCCACCCATTTGGCCGCTTCCCAATATTGCACGCGGCTGTCGTTGTAGCCGGCAATCACCAGCATTGCCGGGTAGGCTTGTGCAGTGACATTTTCATACGGCGCGTAAGCCTTGATTCGCTCATACACTTCAGGCTCTTGCGGGTTGCCCCATTCGTCGTATTCGGTGACGGTCAGCGGCAGGTCCGGGTCGAGCATGGTGTTCAGCACATCCACAAACGGCACTTCAGCAATCGCCGCCTTGAACAGCTCCGGGCGCTGATTGAGTACGGCACCGATCAACAGGCCGCCGGCGCTGCCGCCACTGATAATCAGTTGCTCGCTGCTGGTCAGGCCCTGGTCGATCAGATGTTCGGCGCAGGCGATAAAGTCACTGAAAGTGTTGTGCTTGAACTCCTGCTTCCCAGCGCGATACCAAGCCTCGCCCAACTCTCCACCGCCACGCACATGGGCAATGGCAAAGGCCACGCCGCGATCGAGCAGGCTCAGCCGGGCATGGGAAAACCACGGATCAAGGCATTCGCCATAGGCACCGTAGCCATACAGGTAAAGCGGCACAGGTTTGCCCATCACATCGCGTTTGACCACCAGGCTGATCGGCACCTGAGTGCCATCGGGGGCGGTGGCCCAGAGGCGATGGCTGACGTAATCATCGGCATTGAAAGGCCCCAGCACCGGGGTTTCCTTGAGTACGCTTTGTTCGCCGGTGGCGAGAGTCAACTGGCGTACTTGCGCCGGGCGATTCAGGGCCTCGTAGCGCAGGCGAATATACTGGCTGTCAAATTCCAGGCTGTCTTGCACATACAGGCTGTAGGCCGCGTCCGGCAGTTGCACACGATATGACGGCTGGCCGTCGGGGCGTATTTCGATAATTGGCAAGCCTCCCTCGCGCAGGCTCAGGCACAAAGCCTGGGCGTTGAGGGTCATGCCTTCGAGCATCACGCTGTCGCTATGGGCAATCAGCGGCTGCCAGTCATTGCGTGACGGTACCTCGCCGAAGGCGTAATACAGGGCAAAGTTGATGCCGTCCTGATTGGTGCGGATAAACCACGCCCACTGGCCTTCAAACAGACCGTGATCGACGCTGTAGTCGTGGTTTTCAACCCGTGGTGCCAGACAGCTGAACGGCTGGCGCGGCAGGTTGGCATCCAGTACCCAGGTTTCGCTTGTGGTTTTGCTGTTGAGCAACAGAATCAGCTGGCGCTCGGAACTTGAACGGTAGCAATGCAGGAAAAAACGCCCGTCGGGCTCATGAAACATCTCTTGGGCATCTGTCTCGCCCAAGGTATGGCGAAACAGTTTGTGCGGGCGATGGGTGTCGTCCAGTTCAGCGAAAAACAGGGTCTGGCTGTCATTGGCCCAGGTCATGCTGCCATCGCAGTCTTCAAACGGCAGCTCGCTGACAGCGCCGCTGCTCAGTTCTTTGACGAACAGGCGATAAGTCTCTTCACCACTGGTGTCCAGGCTGTAGGCCAGGCGCTGGTGATCGGGGCTGATGCTGAAGGCACCCAGGGAAATAAACCCGCCAGCCGCCAGGACGTTCGGATCCAGCAGCAAGTGTTCTGCATTCTCGTCGACCTGTTGGCTGTCATCGGTCGGGCGCGGGCAGCGGTAATGGCGGGCGTATTCGTCACCGGCATTGGTGCGGGTGTAATACAGATACGGGCCCCATGGGGAGGGCAGCGACAGGTCGGTCTCGCGAATCCGGCCCTTGATTTCCTGAAACAGCGTCTCGCGCAATGCGGCCTGGTCGGCCAATTGCGCCTCCTGATAGCTGTTTTCGGCTCTCAGGTAGTCCAAAACCTCATCGCTGTCGCGATTTTGCAACCATGAGTAGGGGTCATCCCCCTCGACCTTATGTGCGATAGGAGCGCTGTTGGCGTAGGCTGATTGGGTCATTAAGTGTGCTCTGAAATCTGCATGAAAAAGAAGTGACGCTGACGGCGTTGCAGCCGCACTGCCTAAAAGCCGTTATCATAGCCTCTCATTGCCTGCCGACCATGGATACCATGACCGAGAACGACTATCTGATCGCATGGGGCCTTTACGCCTTTGCCGCTTTGGGCTGCCTGCTCGTATGGTTTCGCCTGACCCGCTTTATGTGGCGCTGGTTGCGCGAACCGCTGCGTGTGTTAATGGCCGTGTTGCTGTTCAGCCCGACCATTATTGACCCGGTCAAGGAACAATTCGCGCCAGCGGTGGCGATTACCGCTCTGGATCTGGCCTTTAAAGTCGGCAACAACGCCTGGCGTGCTGTTTCTGACTTGTTGATGTACGCCATTATTGCGTTGGTCCTGTATGGGGGCTTTGTGTTGATCCGCTGGCCAATCGAGCGTGCGAGCAAAGCCCGCAAGGCGCAGGCCGATGCGACAGCACAGGCGCATGCACACGACCCGGAAGACGACCAGCCTTTCGGCTCTGCTGGCAATGACCGTTATGCGCCGCAAAGCGCGCAGCGTGCAGCGGCGCCAACGCGGGTTGAGCCGCGGTTGTAATTTTTTCGTCGAGCCTGAATGCGAGAGTGCGAGCATGTGTGAACTATTGGGCATGAGCGCCAACGTCCCGACCGATATTGTGTTCAGCTTTACCGGCCTGATGCAGCGTGGCGGGCGTACCGGCCCGCATCGCGATGGCTGGGGTATTGCCTTCTACGAAGGCCGTGGCTTGCGTCTGTTCCAGGACCCGGGCGCCAGTTGCGACTCCGAAGTCGCCTTGCTGGTACAGCGTTACCCGATCAAAAGCGAAGTGGTGATTGGTCATATCCGCCAGGCCAATGTGGGCAAGGTGTGCCTGTCCAATACCCACCCGTTTGTACGCGAGTTGTGGGGGCGTAACTGGTGTTTTGCGCACAATGGCCAGCTGGCCGATTTTTCCCCGAGCACAAGTTTCTACCGACCCATTGGTGACACCGACAGCGAAGCGGCATTCTGTGATCTGCTCAACCGGGTACGCGAAGCTTTCCCCGAGCCGGTAGACGTTGAACGCATCCTGCCGGTGCTGGTAGCGGCCTGCGCCGAGTTTCGCAGCAAGGGCGTCTTCAACTGCCTGCTCAGCGACGGTGACTGGCTGTTTTGCTACTGCTCGACCAAGCTGGCGCAAATTACCCGCCGTGCGCCGTTTGGCCCGGCACGCTTGAAAGATGTCGATGTAATCGTCGACTTTCAGGCAGAAACCACACCCAACGATGTGGTCACTGTGATCGCCACCGAGCCGTTGACCGAAAATGAAACCTGGACGCGCTACGAACCGGGTCAATGGAGCCTGTGGCGTCGCGGCGAATGCGTCAGCCAGGGCACAACCGAATAAGGATGGGCGTGTATGTTCCTGAGCTACCTGCGGTTGGTGTTGTTTACGCTTGGGCTGTTGCTGGGCGTGCAAGTGCCGGGGTTTATCAATGATTACGCCAATCGTGTCGAAGCTCATCTGATCGAGGCGCAGACTGGCCTGGCGGGGTTCCAGAACACTGCCAACCAGTTTTTCAAAGGCGATCTGCAAGCTCTCGTAGCTCATTACCAGGCCAGCGATGACCCGGTGTTCCGCAGCGATGCCAGCAGCCTGGGCACCTTGCTCAACCGTCAACGCCTGCTCGATGAGCAGTTCCAGGCCATGCAAGGCCCGTGGTACATGCGCGCCCTGCAAGTGGCCTATGCGGCTGACCCGGCCATCCGCGAAGAAACCTACAATGCTTACACTTGGCAGGTAATGCTTTCGCCAAGTGCCATTGGCTGGGCGATGGCAGGTGCCTTGTTGTTTTCCTTTATTGTTGAAGGTTTTTTCCGCTTGGTGGACTGGGTAGTGCTCGGTGGCAAACGCCAGCGCGAACGCATTGCCCGCCGCGAGCGCAGCTACTGATCCCTTGTTGAAACAACCCTCTTGATACTGGCTGGTTTTTTGTGGGAGCGGGCTTGCTCGCGATGCAATCGGCACGGTCTGTAAGGCCGACCGAGGTGATGCCATCGCGAGCAAGCCCGCTCCCACTGTGTTTGTTTAGCAATCAAATTTTTCTTATGTCCGAGTCCGGCTTTTATTAGTTGGACGAACGGCACGCGGCTGTCGAAAAATGATCCTACCTAATCTATAAAAAGACCACAGGAGCATCATCGTGAGCCGCCTGTTATTGAATTGCGACATTGGTGAGAGTTTTGGCAGCTGGACCATGGGCCTGGATGCCGAAGTCATGCCGTTTATCGATTGCGCCAACATTGCCTGCGGCTTTCACGCCGGCGACCCGAGCATCATGCGCAAGACCGTAGCGCTAGCCGTGACGCACAACGTGAAAATCGGCGCCCACCCGGCGTATCAGGACCTGGCGGGCTTTGGCCGCCGCTCGATGAGCTATTCGGCGCAAGAAGTGCAGGATTTGCTGCACTATCAGATCGGCGCGCTGGACGGTATTTGCCGCGCTCAGGGCACCCGGGTCAGCTACGTCAAACCCCACGGTGCGATGTACAACGACATGATGGCCAACCCGGCGCAACTGCGGGCAGTGATTCAGGCCGTGGCTGCTTACGATGCAAGCTTGCCGCTGATGCTGATGGCCACTCGCGACAACAGCGCGGCCCAGGCGCTGGGCGATGAGTTCGGCGTCACATTGTGGTTCGAAGCCTTCGCCGACCGCGCTTATGACAGCGCCGGACGTCTGGTCTCTCGCCAATTGCCGGGGGCAGTCCACCACGAGTCGGATGTCATTGTGCAGCAGGCCCTGACCATCGCTGCGGGCAAGGCGCTGGTTGCCAATGACGGCAGTGCTTTGCATCTGCATGCCAATACCCTGTGTGTGCATGGCGATAACGCCAGTTCGGTTGCCGCCGTGCAGCGTATTCGCGAGGCCTTGAATCAGCAGGCGCAGGCATGAAGCCGCGTATCGAGGTCGTAGCACTCGACTGCCTGATGCTGCGTCTGTTCGATGAAATCGCCGAAACCAATATGCCGTGGATGCTGGCCACCAGTGAACGGCTGCGTGCCTGTTTTGCCGGGCATCTGATCGATCTGGTGCCGTCTTACACCACGCTGATGGTGCATTACGACGGGCTGGCGCTGACCCCGGCCCAGGCCCGTGAATTGATCGCCCAGGCCCTGACCGATCTGCGCCCGGAAACCCGCAACCTTGGCCAGTGCCATGTGTTGCCGGTGTGGTACGACCTGAGCGTTGGGCCGGAACTGAACCTGCTGGCCAAGCGCGCGGCTTGCTCGGTCAAAGATGTGATTCGTCGTCACAGCGAGCATGAGTACCAGGTATTTGCTCTGGGCTTTGCCCCGGGTTTTGCCTTTATGGGCCTGGTTGAAGAGGCTTTGGCTGCGCCACGGCTGAATACGCCGCGCAAACGGGTTGCCAGCGGCAGCGTCGGCATTGCCGAGCGCCAGACTGCGGCTTACCCGGCGCAATCCCCTGGCGGCTGGAACCTGATCGGGCGTACCCCAAGTGCGCTGTTTGACCGCGAGCGTGAGGGCTACAGCCTGATGCAACCGGGCGATACAGTGCAATTCGCGCCCATTTCCCACGCTGAATTTATCCGTTTAGGCGGTGATGACACGCCTCAGGAGGCCCTGGCATGAGCCATTTATTGATTCAGGCCAGCACGCCGTTGTGCCTGTTGCAGGATGCCGGGCGATTTGGCGTGCGCCATCTGGGCGTGACCCAGGGCGGCGCCGCGGACTGGCTGTCGATGGCCTGGGCCAATTGGCTGCTGGGCAACTCACCGGATGCGGCGGTTATTGAAATCACCCTGGGTGGCCTGACCCTGGTCGCCCAGGCCGATTGCACCCTGGCACTGGCGGGCGCCGACCTTGCGGCCACAGTGGACGGCCAGGCGCTCAAGCCCTGGCGCAGTTTTGCCCTGAAAAAAGGCCAGACCCTGGCATTTACCCAGCCACTGAGCGGTGCCCGGGCTTATCTGGCAGCTCCTGCGGGCTTTGTTGCGCCGCAAGTATTGGGCAGTTGCGCCACCGTGGCCCGCGAGCAGCTCGGTGGGCCGGATGGCTTGGGTCGCGGGCTGGTCGCCGGTGATGAACTGAGTTTTGCGGGGGATGTACGGCCATTGCGTGAGTTGCCCCGCGAGTTGCAACCGGGCTTTAGCGCCAATCCGGCGCTGGACGTGGTGCTGGGAGCGCAAATTGGCGCCTTCAGCGGGCAAAGTACCTTCGACGCCTTCAACAGCCCGTGGACGCTGGACACTCGCGCCGATCGCATGGGCATTCGCTTGCTCGGGCCTGCGTTGGTGTATCAGGGCGCACCGATGATTTCTGAAGGGATACCGCTGGGGGCCATTCAGGTGCCCCCCGATGGTCAGCCGATTGTATTGCTTAATGATCGACAGACCATTGGTGGCTACCCGCGCCTGGGTGCCTTGACACCTTTGGCGCTGGCGCGGCTGGCCCAGTGTTTGCCGGGGGAGGGCGTGTCCATGCGCCCGACCACGCAGGAGGCGGCGCAGCGTCAGCATGTGGGGTTTATGCAGCGGTTCGGCTGAAATCCATGTGGAAGCTGGCTTGCCTGCGATGGCATCAGCGGTGCTTCAGCCAAACCCCACCGCCTGCATCGCGAGCAAGCTCGCTCCCACAATGTTCCCTGCCAAGTTTGAATTTTGTGGTGCCACAAAACTTGTGGGAGCTGGTTTGCCTGCGATTCAGACAACGCGGTGTTTCAGGTTAACGGCATTGTTGCCATCGCGAGCAAGCCCGCTCCCACAGGTTCAATGCATCATCTGTGTTACTTCGCCAAAAACCGCATCCCTTCTTCCAGCCCGTCCAGGGTCAGTGGATACATGCGGTCTTCGATCAGATCACGGACGATCCCGATCGAAGCCGTGTAATGCCATGTGTCCTTGGGATACGGGTTAATCCACACCAGCTTTTTGTATTTCTCCATAAAGCGCTGCATCCACTTGTAACCCGGCTCTTCGTTCCAGTGCTCAACACTGCCCCCGGCATGGGTGATCTCATACGGTCCCATCGTCGCGTCACCGATAATGATCACCTTGTAATCGGCGCCGTACTTGTTCAGCAGGTCCTGGGTCGAAATACGCTCAACCTGACGACGCTGGTTATTCTTCCACACCGACTCATAGATGAAGTTGTGGAAGTAGTAGTACTCCAGATGCTTGAACTCGGTTCTGCACGCGGAAAACAGCTCTTCGCAGATCTTGATATGGGAGTCCATCGAGCCGCCGATATCGAACAGCAACAGCAGTTTGATATTGTTGCGCCGCTCTGGACGCATCTGAATATTCAGCAGTCCGGCATCGCGGGCGGTATGGTCGATGGTGCCGTCGATATCCAGTTCTTCTGCAGCGCCCTGGCGGGCGAATTTCCGCAGACGGCGCAGCGCGATCTTGATATTGCGCGTGCCCAGTTCGACCTGATCGTCGAGGTTCTTGTACTCGCGCTGCTCCCATACCTTGGCCGCCTTGCCCTGGCGCGCTCCGGCATCGCCCACGCGAATGCCTTCGGGGTGATAGCCGCCCGAGCCGAACGGGCTGGTGCCACCGGTGCCGATCCACTTGTTGCCCCCGGCATGGCGTTCCTTTTGCTCCTCAAGGCGTTGTTTGAACGCCTCGATCAGCTTGTCCAGGCCGCCCAGGGACTGGAGCTGGGCACGGCCCTCGTCGCTTAGCGAACGCTCGAATTCCTTGCGCAGCCAGTCTTCGGGGATCAGGGCTTCAAGGTGCTCGTTGAGGTTCTGCAAACCATTAAAATAGGCGCCGAAGGCCCGGTCAAACTTGTCAAAATGGCGCTCGTCCTTCACCAGAATTGTGCGCGCCAGAAAATAAAACTCGTCCATGTCGGCGAAGGTCACGCGGTTTTTCAGGGCATTGATCAGGTCCAGCAGCTCACGCACTGAAACCGGAACCTTGGCCGCGCGCATTTCATTGAACAGATTAAGCAGCATGCTTATCGCCTTCTCGAAAAATCAGCGATTGGGACGACGGCTCATAAACGCCAGGCGCTCAAGCAATTGCACGTCCTGCTCGTTTTTCACCAGCGCGCCCGCCAGTGGCGGAATGGCCTTGGTCGGATCTCGTTCGCGCAATACGGCTTCGCCGATATTGTCGGCCATCAGCAGCTTGAGCCAGTCCACCAGCTCGGAGGTTGAAGGCTTTTTCTTTAGCCCGGGGACTTTGCGCACATCAAAAAATACGTCCAGGGCTTCGCTCACCAGCTCCTGCTTGATGTTCGGGAAGTGCACGTCGACAATTTTTTGCAGGGTGGTGCGATCCGGGAAGCTGATGTAGTGGAAGAAACAACGGCGCAGAAACGCGTCAGGCAGTTCTTTTTCGTTGTTGGAAGTAATGATAATGATCGGTCGGACTTTGGCCTTGATCGTCTCGTCTGTCTCGTAAACGTAGAACTCCATCTTGTCGAGTTCTTGCAGCAGGTCGTTGGGGAACTCGATATCGGCCTTGTCGATTTCGTCAATCAGCAGGATCACCCGCTCTTCGGCCTCGAAGGCTTCCCACAACTTGCCCTTTTTCAGGTAATTGCGCACATCGTGAACCTTGTCCACGCCCAGTTGCGAGTCGCGCAGGCGGCTGACCGCGTCGTACTCGTACAGGCCCTGGTGGGCCTTGGTGGTGGACTTGATATGCCAGGTGATCAGCTTGCAGCCAAAGGATTCGGCCAGTTGTTCGGCCAGCATGGTCTTGCCGGTGCCGGGCTCGCCCTTCACCAGCAGCGGACGTTCCAGGGTGATGGCCGCGTTGACCGCCAGCTTCAGGTCATCGGTGGCCACATAGGCGCGGGTGCCTTCAAACTTCATCTGCAATTCCTCAAGCCATGACCCGGGCCCTGCAAAGGGCAGGGCGGGAGAACCAAAAAAGTATGTCCGACTATAACGCGCTACCCGCATAACGTGAACGCAGACGCGCCATTCAGTCTCTGAATAAGGCGTCACGCCATGACTGGACGCCTGTGAACGTGAGGCCTACCCTTGAGGCCTTCCCAAAAGGTGCACAAGGACCTCGCCATGAGCCGCATTTTTGCAGACAACGCCCAATCCATCGGTAATACGCCTTTAATACAGATCAACAGCATCGCCCCCCGTGGCGTGACTATCCTGGCCAAGACCGAAGGCCGTAACCCTGGCTACTCTGTGAAATGCCGGATCGGCGCCAATATGATCTGGGACGCCGAGAGCCGTGGCGTGCTCAAGCCGGGTATGACCATTATCGAACCGACCTCGGGCAATACCGGCATTGGCCTGGCGTTTGTTGCTGCGGCTCGCGGTTACAAATTGATCCTGACCATGCCTTCATCGATGAGTCTTGAGCGGCGCAAGGTACTCAAGGCTCTGGGGGCCGAACTGGTCCTGACCGAGCCGGCCAAGGGCATGAAAGGCGCCATCGACAAGGCCGCCGAAATTCTGGCCAGCGATACGCTCAATTATTTTATGCCCCAGCAGTTTGAAAACCCGGCCAACCCGGCGATTCACGAAAAGACCACCGGCCCGGAAATCTGGAATGACACCGATGGCGGGGTCGATGTACTGGTGTCTGGCGTCGGCACCGGTGGCACCATTACCGGAGTTTCGCGCTATATCAAGCACACCCAGGGCAAGCCGATCCTGTCGGTCGCGGTAGAACCCATCACTTCGCCGGTGATTACCCAGGCGCTCGCCGGTGAAGAGATCAAGCCTTCACCGCACAAGATCCAGGGCATCGGCGCGGGTTTTGTGCCGAAAAACCTGGATCTGTCGATTGTCGACAAGGTTGAGCTGGTCAGTGATGACGAATCCAAGGCCATGGCCCTGCGCCTGATGCACGAAGAAGGCATCCTGTGCGGGATCTCCAGCGGTGCCGCCATGGCCGCAGCGGTGCGCCTGGCGGAAACCCCGGAAATGCAGGGCAAGACCATTGTCGTGATCTTCCCTGATTCGGGCGAACGCTACCTGTCGAGTTTCCTGTTCAGCGATATGTTCAGCGAGCAGGAATTGCATCAGTAACATTGTCAGGGGCCGGCTTGCCGGCTCCGCAGGGTTTTGCAACTGACGCAAATCAAGCGGTTTAAGCAACCGCTTGGGCATAATTGGCCGTTGTTACGTAAGACTTAAGGCTGAATATTGGAATTCGCTGGTTTTGTCCTACGTCGGTAGTATTTATCATGGCCGGCTGCCACGTCGGGCTATGGTTGCCGCACGGTATTTTCGAGGAGTTGTTGCATGACCTTATCCTTCGCCATCAAGGCAGGGCTGATACTGCTGTTTGTCGGCAGCATTCTTTACGTGCATTTGCGCGGCAAGGCGCGGTTGCCGGTGTTGCGCCAGTTCGTCAACCACTCCGCGTTCTTTGCGCCCTACAATGCCCTGATGTACCTGTTCTCGGGCGTGCCGTCCAAACCTTACCTGGACCGCAGCAAGTTCCCCGAACTGGATGTGCTCAAGGACAACTGGCAAGCGATCCGCGAAGAAGCCATGCACCTGTTTGACGAGGGTTACATTCGCGCTGCAGAAAAGAACAACGACGCCGGCTTTGGCTCGTTCTTCAAAAAAGGCTGGAAGCGCTTTTACCTCAAATGGTACGACAAGGCGCTGCCATCGGCTGAATTGCTGTGCCCGAAAACCGTTGAGCTGGTCAACAGCATCCCCAACGTCAAAGGTGCCATGTTCGCCTTGCTGCCGGGCGGTAGCCACCTCAACCCGCATCGCGACCCGTTTGCCGGATCGCTGCGTTATCACCTTGGCTTGTCGACCCCCAACTCCGATGCCTGCCGCATCTTTGTCGATGGCGAGGAATATGCCTGGCGTGACGGTGAAGACGTGATGTTCGACGAGACGTACGTACACTGGGTCAAGAACGAAACCGATATCACCCGCGTCATCCTGTTTTGCGATATCGAACGCCCACTGACCAGCCCGCTGATGACCCGCATCAACCGTTGGGTCAGCGCACAACTGGGTAAAGCCACCGCACCGCAGAACCTCGATGACGAGCGCGTAGGCGGTATCAACAAGGCTTACGCCTGGAGCAAAACCTTCAGCGACCGCTTCAGTGGCGTGGTCAAGCAGTGGAAGCGCCGTAATCCCAAGCTGTACCGCATTGCCCGGCCGATATTGGCGGTACTGGTGCTGGTGCTGTTATGGCGCTGGTTGTTTGGCTGATTTCATACCCAAAAAAACCGCTCATTCACGAGCGGTTTTTTTTTGGAGTTTTTTAAGTCAGCTGCCCGCTAAAACACCTGCAGGTTCATCAGCTTTACTGCCGTTGAGCGTAATGCGCAAAAAACGCTGCTGGGAGATCGAAGCTGTTGAGCCCATGGGCTTGCTCTCAGTACGAGGCTTGTGTTGGGTGGGGGCAGGCGTTGTGATCGTGATCGGCATATTGCCACCAGATTGGTTGTTTATTGTACAACGAAGTCGATGCTAATCTTTCTCTAAGCGGACAACAAGCCGCCCGAATGCATCAAATTGAAACCCCAGTTCCTGGTACACCTTCATGGCGCCCGCAGCGGGATCTGGGTCTTGGCATAAGGAACATTTAGTGAATTGGCAGCCCACTGATTTACTCGACTCCCGTGTGTTTTTAATCAGCTGAGTCGTTGCATTTGATGTCGAGCGCTGGTTATAGTTGGTATTCGATTGTTCTCTTCAAAAAAGATCAGCCCATGCCGGTTTCCATTCCTCACAGTTGCGTCGCTTCAGCAGTCTTTGCTGGCGTGGTGACGTGCGGGAATCAGCAGCCTGCGCAGATCAGTCACTATCCTCCTCCTGTCAGTCGCACTGTGGTGTACGTCGTCGTATCGCCACCGGGTGTTGTAGCGGGCTGAGCCGAGCGTTCGGTTGCCCGTACCCGTCTAAAAAACCAATGAACTTCAGCTACGGCTGAGTCGGCTTTTTTGCCTGATGACAGGTGCTATCCATGTTTTCGATTTCCAAAGAGTCCGCGCTGGCGGCTGCGTCCACGTGCCTGTTTGTACTGCTGTGGAGCAGCGGCGCGATTTTCTCAAAATGGGGGCTGGCGCATGCGTCGCCGTTTGCCTTTTTGTTGATTCGTTTTGCCATCGCCCTGCTGGCGCTAATGCTGATAATTCCGTTGATGAAGTTTCAACTGCCCCGTGGCAACCGGGCGATCAGTTATGCATTGGCCACCGGCGTGGTGCTGCTGGGGGCGTATCAGATCTTTTATCTGCTGGCGCTGGATCTGAAAGTCACCCCCGGGGTGATGGCCACCGTTATGGGGGTACAGCCGATTCTTACCGCGGTGATCATGGAGCGCAGGCATTCCTTCAGTCGTTCCCTGGGGTTGCTGCTGGGGCTGGCCGGCTTGGTCCTGGTGGTGTACCAGGGCATCGGTCTGGCAGGTTTGTCATGGACCGGAATGCTCTACGCCCTGTTGGCACTGGCCAGCATGACGGCAGGCACCTTGATGCAGAAGCGCATTACGCAAAACCCGCTGGGCACGCTGCCGTTGCAATACCTGGCGGGGTTGCTGGCCTGTGCGGTGTTTGTGCCGTTCCAGCCGTTTCACTTTGAACACAGTGCGGGCTTTGTCGTACCGGTGTTGTGGATGGGGCTGGTGGTCTCGGTACTGGCAACTTTGCTGCTGTACCGGATGATCGCCAGGGGTAATCTGGTCAATGTCACCAGCTTGTTCTATCTGGTGCCTGCGGTGACCGCAGTGATGGACTACCTGATCTTTGGCAACAAGCTTGCAGCCTTGAGCCTGCTCGGGATGGCGATGATTATCATCGGTCTGATGTTTGTGTTCCGTAAGCCCGCTTGAGCCAATGCCGCTCCCACAAAGAGTTGTTCTTACTTGGTCGCGGCTCCAGGCTTAAGCACCAGCCACAGTGCCACTGCGATCAGCATGCCGCCATACAAATGCGCCATCGACAGTGGCTCACCGAGAAACAGCGCGCCCCATAACACGCCAAACGGCGGGATCATAAAGGTCACGGTCTATGCGTGGTGGCTGCACTCTGTAGGGATGTGACCCGCGCGGGCACATTAGTCTGAAGCTTTGATTTACTGATGTTGAGGCCATTTGCAGTGCGCATGCCATGGCCTCTGTCAGGGCTTTGCAGTGTCGATGACGCATTGTTTCAAGCTGTCTTCGTCTGTACCGCTGCCTTCACTCCTGTCAATGCCGCCGTTGGCATCGAGATAGATGTCAGTGTTCGGCCATTTTGGCGTGATACTGACACAGTGATGGCGCCCCTTGTCGCTCCACCAATCCAACTGCATGAAAAAGTGTTCGTCTGGAAAGATAAAGCCATTATCAGAAGTACCGCCTCCGGGTTGCATCCGTCCTTTGTATATCCGATGTTGCACGTTCCAGATGTACTTGAGTTCTTCCTTGCCGTTTTCGGCGTAATGCACGGTTACTGTCGGCTCAAGAAGGGTCTTCCCCACAAAAAATAATAATGCTAGTAACGGAATGTATAACAACCAAGCGCATCCAGACCTTCTCTTATTCGCATTTGTGGTTGTCAATTCCTTCTCCCCAGTTCTCTGGTGCTATTGTCAGCACTTCGTCCATGATCATCTTCGCGGTTATCCCGCCGTTGGGGTGCAGGTTGGCGAGTCTCACGCCGATACTGATCGATACCCTATCAGCAACATCGTCCCATGATCGCAGCTCCGTCCATGGGCTGGCTGTTGGGTGTGGCCCGGGCAGCGTCCAATCCTTTGCGGGCTTTTTTACCCATTCCTCGCCCTTTCTCAGGGCGTCCGAGGCGATTTGCTCAGCCCCGGCGCCGTCCAGCAACACGCTCTCAGACAGTCCGCCGATGATTCCGATATATCCATAATGGATATTCGACCATATATCGTAGAAGTACATGTACTTCCCTTGCTTGTGCCAGAAGGTGCCATTAAACAGTGCTTTCAGCTTCGGCTTGTGGTCCCACTCCTGATTCTGGCCCACCTTCCTCGTCCAGATTGCGGCGGCTGCAACTTTATGCGCCTTTGCGATACAGCTGAAGTTTGGTGGTCCACCCAAGCGCGCAAGCATTGGCAGTTTCGCGAACTGCTTTGCGGCTAAATCGGGGTCGTAGTTGATCAGCTTTTTCATCTCCAGCACAGCCGGATCGTGGATGTTGCGGTTCATCTCACCGGCAATGTAGCTGGCCAGCTCTTCCATCTGATCAGGATGATTGCAAACGACAGGTTGCGTTTTTTCGAGCAGTGTTGTCTCCGGGCTGATCAAACCAGTCAGTCCTTGAGTCGGGATATCACAGGTGTATTCGCTTTTGTAGGAACCATTACTGATGGCTTTTGCCCAGGCGTGCGTGGCGGCTTGAGCCAGCGCAGCAAACTCTGAGGCGATGGTCACTCTACCGTCTTCAGCGGCCATCATCGTGCGCTGAGTGGCGAGCAAACGATTACTGCCTAAAAGGCAGCCGCATTGCACTGCATGCCCATGAGTTGCCACTGCAATCCCCTCAACGATAAAGGTCGGATTGCCTTCAGCGATAAATCCTATGCTGCTGCATTTGGGGCACCACACCGGGTCGCTGATTCTGGCGGCCTCCCGGTACTCTACATAAGTTGTGGCTGATCCTTTGATCACCTTGCCACCGGTCGTGGTTGGGTCACCTTCCCGGATTACGTAGGCCACGGGATGCATTCCTTCGAGAGCGTTTTTCTCGATGTTAGTGACTCACGCCTTGGAAGGATGTAGGGCAACTCCTAAATATCGTGCTCTATTTTAGCGGCGGCGGGCATGGGACTTTCCAGAGCGAGCTGCGACCCTTGAGCTAGATCGTTGTGTTTGTGTTCCGTAAGCCCGCTTGAGCCAATTCCGCTCCCACAAAGAGTTGTTCTTACTTGGTCGCGGCTCCAGGTTTAAGCACCAGCCACAGCGCCACTGCGATCAGCATGCCGCCGTACAAATGCGCCATCGACAGTGGCTCGCCAAGAAACAGCGCGCCCCATAACACGCCAAACGGTGGGATCATAAAGGTCACGGTCATGGATTTGACCGGGCCGATGCTGGTCAGTAAACGGAAATACAGGATGTAAGCAAACGCCGTACATACCAACCCCAGCCCCAATAACGATAGCCACACACTCATGCCGCCCCAGCTGGCTGGCGGCTGAGTGGCCACGCTCAGCGCAAACAGCGGCAACAGGAACAGCGTGGCCCCCAGCATGCTGCCCAACGCCGAAAGCCGTGGGTCCAGGCCGCCTTGCTGATCCAGCCAGCGCCGTGCCAGAAAGCCGGCAAAGCCATAAAAGGTGGTAGCCAGCAGGCAGGCGAGGGCGCCCATCAGCAAGTCCAGGTTAAAAGCCACTGGCCCGGCGCGGGTCAGAATCCCTACGCCAAGCAACCCGAGAAACACCCCGGCCATTTTCGTCAGAGTCAGTTTTTCGCTGAAAAACAACCCGCCAATCAAAACGCCCATAAGTGGGGTGGTGGCGTTAAAAATGGACGAATAACCGGCAGGTAATACCTGGGCTGCCACCGAATACAGAGTGGCCGGAATCCCGGAGTTGACCACCCCCAGAATCAGGATCACCTTGAGCTTGCCGCCGAAATCCCAACGTACACGCATCAGCGCCAGAATCACTACCAGGCCGGTCGCGGCGATGGAAACTCGAAAAAATGCCGTAGGGATGGTTCCGAGTACCGGTGCGATTATCCGCATAAACAGAAAACTGGCGCCCCAAATACCGGCCAGCGACAGCATGCGGACCAAATCGACAAGTCTCACGGGAATTTCCTTACAAGGTTTGAGCCGGGCAGTGTAGGGGATGCTGCGCGCAAGGCAATGGTTGCACCTGCTAACAATTGGCCACTAAGCTCATCCTCATAACAAAACCCTCACCGACAGTCGTGCAGAGGTTCCACCATGCCCCAATCCTGGCCGGCGGCCGCCATCGCGCAAATGATCCTTGATGGCTTTGATGATTACCGCGAGCACTTTCGTCAGATCACCGATGGCGCTCGCGCCCGGTTTGAAAGGGCGCAGTGGCAAGATGGGCAGGTTGCCTCGGCGGCCAGAATCAATCTGTATGAGCGCAAGGTCAGCGAAATCCGGCAACGTTTGCAGGGCGCTTTTATCGATCAGGACTTGCTCGATGCCGAGCAATGGCCACGGGTCAAAAGTGCCTATATCCGTCTTATTGACCTGCGTTTCGACGATGAGCTGGCCGAGACCTGGTACAACTCGACCTTTTGCAGTCTGTTCAGCCATGACCTGATCAGCGACGGTTGCATGTTTATTCACACCACCCGTCCTGTATTGCGTCAGGCCCGTGCTGCGCAAACTCGTACCTATTGCCCGGGCGGGCAGTTGGCGCAGGTGCTGGCGCAGATTTTCAGCGACTTTGCCTTCGATGAGCCTTACGCCGACCTGCCGGGGGATTTGCTCAGGCTCGAAGCCCAGTTGCGCGACAGCTTACCGGACTGGGTGTGCAAGGACCCGCAGTTGAGCATCGAGCTGTTTGCGTCAGTGCTCTATCGCAACAAGGGGGCCTATCTGCTGGGGCGTCTCTACACCCGGGACGAACAATGGCCGCTGGTGATCCCGTTGCTGCACCGTGAAGGCCATGGGATTCAGATCGACGCGCTGATTACCGACGAAGCCGAAGTGTCGATCATCTTCTCGTTCACCCGCTCGTATTTCATGGTGGATGTGCCGGTGCCGGCCGAGTTTGTCGGCTTTCTCAAACGCATCCTGCCGGGCAAGCATATCGCTGAGCTGTACACCTCGATCGGCTTTTACAAACATGGCAAGTCCGAATTTTACCGGGCGTTGATCAATCACTTGGCCAGTACCGATGACCGCTTTGTCATGGCCCCCGGAGTGCGTGGCATGGTCATGACCGTGTTTACCCTGCCGGGCTTCAATACGGTATTCAAACTGATCAAGGATCGCTTCTCACCGTCGAAAAACGTTAATCGCGCCACGGTTATCGAGAAGTACCGTCTGGTAAAAAGCGTCGATCGTGTCGGGCGAATGGCCGATACCCAGGAGTTTGCCGATTTCCGCTTTCCGGTCAGCAAGTTCGACCCCGAGTGCCTGGCCGAATTGCTGGAAGTCGCGCCTTCAACCGTGGTCGTGGAGGGGGATCAGGTATTGATTCGCCATTGCTGGACTGAACGGCGCATGACCCCGCTCAATCTGTATCTGGAAAACGCCAGCAGCGCGCAAGTCCGCGAGGCGCTGGATGACTACGGGCTGGCGATCAAGCAGCTGGCAGCGGCCAATATCTTCCCCGGCGATATGCTGCTGAAAAACTTTGGCGTCACCCGCCATGGCCGCGTGGTGTTCTATGACTACGACGAAATCTGCTACCTGACCGAAGCCAACTTTCGATATATCCCGCAGCCACGGACTCCGGAAGACGAGATGGCCAGCGAACCCTGGTATTCCATCGGGCCGCTTGACGTGTTTCCTGAGGAGTTCCCGCCGTTCCTGTTCGCCGATATTGGTCAGCGCCGACTGTTCAACGAGCTTCACGGCGATCTCTACGACGCCGATTACTGGAAGGGCCTGCAAACGGCGATTCTGCAGGGCAAGGTGATTGATGTGTTTCCCTATAGGCGCCGAGGCCAATAGTGTTCCTGCATACAATAGGCTCTGTTTCCCTCACAAATCTGCGACAATCCGCCCCCTGCATTTACGAAGACTCTTGCGCACCTGATGACTGACGAATCGCCTGCTATCGACCAACTGTTGAAAAACCTTGATCAAGCCATGATTGCCGACCGCCACAAGTTGCGTCGGCAGTTGCATGAGCTGCGCAAAAAGCCTGACGAGGCCAAGCTGGCCGTCTGGGCCGAGCGGGTGCAGGCGTCGTGCGCGCAGGTGACAGCGCGGGCGGCCAGTGTGCCGCTGATTCGCTATGACGAAAACCTGCCGATTGCCGCCAAGCGTGACGAGATCAAGGCCGCGTTGCTCAAGCATCAGGTGCTGATCCTGGCCGGTGAAACCGGCTCGGGTAAAACCACTCAGCTGCCGAAAATCTGCCTTGAAATCGGCCGTGGCCAGCATGGTCTGATCGGCCATACCCAGCCGCGCCGAATCGCTGCGCGCAGTGTCGCCAGCCGGGTGGCCGAAGAGCTGGGTACACCGTTGGGCGCGCTGGTCGGCTATCAGGTGCGGTTTGAGGATCAGAGCGATTCCAACACCCTGGTCAAGCTGATGACCGATGGCATCTTGCTGGCCGAAACCCAGCACGATCGTTATCTCGAACGCTATGACACGATCATTGTCGACGAAGCCCACGAGCGCAGCCTGAATATCGATTTCCTGCTGGGTTATCTGAAGATTTTGCTGCCGCGTCGTCCCGACCTGAAAGTCATCATCACCTCGGCGACCATTGACCTGGAGCGTTTTTCCAAGCACTTCGATGATGCGCCTATTGTTGAGGTGTCGGGCCGCACCTTCCCGGTTGAAACCTGGTATCGACCGTTGACCTCCGAGCAGGATGAAGAGGGCAACAATGTCGAGGAAGACCTGAGCGTCGATCAGGCCATTATCGCCACCCTGGATGAGATTGCTGCGTTCGAGCGCAGTGAGCGCAAAAGCCCGGGTGACGTGCTGGTGTTCTTGCCCGGCGAGCGCGAAATCCGCGATGCCGCCGACATGTTGCGCAAGGCGCAGCTCAAACACACCGAAATTCTGCCTTTATATGCGCGACTGTCGCCTGCCGAGCAGCAGCGGATTTTCCAGTCGCACCCGGGGCGTCGTGTGGTGCTGGCCACCAACGTGGCGGAAACCTCACTGACCGTGCCCGGCATTCGCTATGTGATCGACAGCGGCACTGCGCGTATCAGTCGTTACAGCTACCGGGCCAAGGTCCAGCGTCTGCCGATCGAGGCGATTTCCCAGGCCAGTGCCAACCAGCGTAAAGGTCGTTGTGGTCGCGTAGAACCGGGCATTTGCGTACGACTTTATGCTGAAGAGGACTTTAACGGGCGCCCGGAATTTACCGATCCGGAGATTCTGCGTACCAACCTCGCGGCAGTTATCCTGCAGATGCTGCACCTGCGTCTGGGCGAGATTACGGCGTTTCCGTTTATCGAGCCGCCCGATGGCAAGGCGATCACCGATGGTTTCAACCTGCTGCAAGAGCTGTCGGCGGTTAACCGCGAAAATCAGCTGACCCCGCTGGGGCGCCAGTTGGCGCGCTTGCCGGTGGATCCGCGCATGGGCCGCATGCTGCTTGAAGCTGCCAAGCTCGGCAGCTTGCAGGAAGTGTTGATTGTTGCCAGTGCGATGTCGGTGCAAGACCCACGCGAACGTCCGCCCGAGCGTCAGCAAGCAGCCGATCAGGCCCACGCGCAATGGAAAGATGTGGACTCGGACTTTGCTGGCCTGATCAATGTGTGGCGCGGTTTTGAAGAGCAGCGCCAGGCCCTGACCGCCAGCCCGCTGCGCAACTGGTGTCGGAAAAATTTCCTCAACTATTTACGCTTGCGCGAATGGCGCGACTCCCATCGTCAACTGAGCCTGATTTGCCGCGACATGCAGCTCACGGTCAATCAGGAACCGGCCGACTACCCGAAACTGCACAAGGCGGTGTTGTCCGGCTTGCTGAGCCAGATCGGGCAAAAAACCGAAGACGGCGATTACCTGGGTGCGCGTCAGCGTCGGTTCTGGATTCATCCTTCGTCCGGGCTTGGCAAAAAGCGTCCGCAATGGCTGATGACCGCCGAACTGGTGGAAACCACCAAGCTGTATGCGCGCATGGTGGCCAAGATCGAGCCGGACTGGATCGAACCGCTGGCCGGGCATTTGATCAAAAAGAACTACTTTGAACCGCACTGGGAGAAGAAGCGCGGGCAAGTGGTGGCTTACGAGCAGATCACCTTGTTCGGCCTGATCGTGGTCGGTCGGCGGGCGGTGCATTACGGGCCGATCGACCCGGTGCTGTCGCGTGAACTGTTTATCCGTGAAGGGTTGGTGCGTGGCGAGATTCAGTCGCGGGCCAAGTGCCTGACGGCCAATGCGCAGTTGCTGGAGCAACTCGACGAGCTGGAGGCCAAGGCCCGCCGTCGCGATATTCTGGCCGATGAAGAAACCTTGTACGCATTTTACGATGCCCGCCTGCCTGCCGAGATCCATCAGACCGCGACCTTTGATAGCTGGTATCGGGTCCATAGCCAGAAAGATCCGCAGTTGCTGATCATGCGCGAAGAAGACGTGCTGGCCCGCGAAGCCACCGAAATCACCGCTCGGCATTTCCCTGACACACTGCATCTGGGTGATTTGACCCTGGAGCTGAGTTATCACTTTGAACCTAACCATCCCCGTGATGGCGTAACGGTCAAAGTACCAGCGCCGCTGCTTCCGGTATTGCCCCCAGAGCGCCTGGAGTGGCTGGTGCCCGGGATGATCGAGGCCAAGTGCATTGCCCTGGTGCGCAGCTTGCCCAAGGCATTGCGCAAAAACTTTGTGCCGGTGCCGGACTTTATCAAGGCAGCGCTGGAACGCATGGAGTTTGCCCAGGGCTCGTTGCCGCAGACCCTGGGCCGCGAATTGCTGCGCATGACTGGCGCCCGGGTCAGTGACGAAGCGTGGGCGGAGGCTGCGCTGCAGGTCGAAAATCATCTGAAGATGAATATCGAAGTGGTCGATGCTGACGGCAAGTTCCTCGGCGAGGGCCGTGATCTGGCCGAGTTGACCGCGCGCTTTGCCCAGGCCAGTCAGGCCGCCCTGGCAGTGCCGCAAACAGCAAAAAACCAGCAGCCGGTCGAGGCCAGGGTGTTTGCCCCGGTGGCAGAGAAAACCCAGCAAAAGATCGCCGGACTGTCGATGACGGTTTACCCGGCGCTGGTGGAGGAGGGCAACACGGTCAAGGAAGGACGCTTCTCGACCCCGGCCGAGGCTGAATATCAGCATCGCCGCGCCTTGCAACGTCTGCTGATGCAGCAACTGGCGGAACCGGCGAAGTTTTTGCGCGGCAAGCTGCCGGGGCTGACCGAGCTGGGCTTGCTGTATCGCGAGCTGGGTCGGATCGAGAGCCTGGTTGAAGATATCCTGCTGGCCAGCCTCGACAGCTGCATCCTTGAAGGCGAAGCGGTATTGCCCCGTGATGGCGCCGGACTGGCCTCGCTTGCCGAGCGCAAGCGCGGGGCCTGGACCGAGCATGCCGAGAGGCTGGCGAAGCTGACCCTGGATATCCTCAAGTTGTGGCACGGTCTGCAAAAACGCTTCAAGGGCAAGATCGATCTGGCCCAGGCGGTTGCTCTGAATGATATCAAGCAGCAACTGAGCAATCTGGTGTACCCGGGTTTTGTTCGCGAAACCCCGGCGCAGTGGCTTAAAGAACTGCCGCGTTACCTCAAGGCTATCGAAATGCGCCTTGAAAAACTGCCGGGCCAGGTGCAGAAAGACCGGGTCTGGAGTGGTGAACTGAGCGGGCTTTGGGCGCAATATCAAGCCCGTGCCAGCAAGCATGCCCAGGAAGGCAAGCGCGATCCGCAGCTTGAGTTGTACCGCTGGTGGCTGGAGGAGTACCGCGTATCGCTGTTTGGTCAGCAATTGGGTACCAAGGTGCCGATTTCGGACAAGCGCCTGAGCAAGCAGTGGAGTTTGGTGGACGCGTGACCCCTGGCCGATCTGTAGTCGCTGCCGAGGGACGAAGGCTGCGAGCTTTTGGGCTCATCCAATCGCCGCTTGCGTCCCTCGGCAGCGACTACAAAGTGCGGTTGGCGGCGTAAATAACGCCAAATGCTGCCTTTTATGGCAAACTTCGCGGCTATCAGTACCAGAAACGAATTCAATATCTTCTGTCAGAACAGAATAAGAGGAACGACCGTGCATAACGTCGTCATCAGCGGCACCGGCCTGTATACCCCGGCCAACAGCATCTCCAACGAAGAGCTGGTGCAGTCTTTCAATACCTATGTGCAACAGTTCAACGCCGACAACGCGCAAGCCATCGAGGCAGGCGAAGTCCAGCCTCTGGCCGAGTCGAGCGCCGCGTTTATCGAAAAGGCATCGGGTATCAAAAGCCGTTTTGTGATGGACAAGGACGGCATCCTTGACCCGCAACGCATGCGTCCGCACCTGCCTGAGCGCTCCAACGACGAAATGTCGGTGCTCTGCGAAATGGCCGTAGGCGCGGCCAAACAAGCGCTGGAACGAGCGGGCAAGACCGCTGCCGATATCGACGGCGTGATCGTCGCCTGCTCCAACCTGCAGCGCCCGTATCCAGCCATTGCCATCGAAGTGCAACACGCACTGGGCATTCAGGGCTTCGGTTTTGACATGAACGTGGCCTGTTCTTCGGCGACCTTCGGTATCCAGACTGCCAGCAACAGTGTCCAGCTGGGCCAGGCCCGCGCGGTACTGCTGATCAGCCCGGAAGTATGCACCGGTCACCTGAACTTCCGTGACCGTGACAGCCACTTTATCTTTGGCGATGCCGCGACCGCAGTGGTTGTCGAGCGCGCCGACCTGGCAACCTCCGCACATCAGTTCGATATCGTCAGCAGCAAATTGCTGACCACGTTCTCGAACAATATCCGCAACAACTTTGGCTTCCTTAACCGTGCCTCTGACGAGCCAGCGGACAGCCCGGACAAACTGTTCGTGCAGGAAGGCCGCAAGGTGTTCCGTGACGTGTGCCCGATGGTGGCCGAACTGATCGGTCAGCACCTGGCGGAAAACCAGCTGGATGTGGCCGAGGTCAAGCGCTTCTGGCTGCACCAGGCCAACCTGAGCATGAACCACTTGATCGTGCGCAAGCTGCTGGGCCGCGAAGCTACGATCGAAGAGGCTCCGGTGATTCTCGACACTTACGCCAATACCAGTTCGGCCGGTTCGGTGATTGCCTTCCATAAGTATCAGGATGATCTGGCTGCTGGCTCGCTGGCAGTACTTAGCTCGTTCGGCGCCGGCTATTCGATTGGCAGCGTGATTTTGCGCAAGCGCTAAATACAACGCATTACCTGTGGGAGCAGGCTAGCTCGCGATTCAGGCAAACGGGTTGAGCTGAATGACCGTGTTGATGCTATCGCGAGCAAGCCCGCTCCCACACGGGGAGGCCTATGGTAATCGCTGACAACCCTGAACTTTTAAAGCGGCTGCTGGCCGGCGATCAACAAGCTTTTCGCGAGCTGGTCAGTACCTATCAAAGCGCCATGCGTGCCGTGGCCTATGCCATTGTCGGCAATCGCCATGCTGACGAAGCTGTCCAGGACGCCTGGCTGTCAGTGGTACGCAATCTGTCCGGGTTTGAAGGCCGTTCGAGCCTGAAAACCTGGCTGCTGACCATCACCGCCAACGCGGCGAAAAATCGCTACAAGCAAAATCGTCGTGAAGTCTTGCTCGACGATATCGCCTCCCCCCACGGCACCATTGACGATGACCGGTTTTCCAGTGATGGCCACTGGTTGCTGGCGCCGTTTGCCTGGCATCAGGACACCCCTGAAGCCTTGCTCACCGAAGATGAATTGCGCGAATGCCTTGAGCACACGCTGCTCAGCCTGCCGCAGTTGCAAAGCAGTGTGCTGGTGTTGCGCGAGCGTCAGGGACTGGAACTCGAAGAGATTTGTAATCTTCTTCAGTTGTCGCTCTCTAATGTCCGGGTGCTGGTGCATCGGGCCCGGCTTAAAGTCTTCGCGACGGTGGAGCATTTCGAGGAAACAGGCGAATGTTGACCTGCAAACAGCAAGTAGCTCGCTCAAGCGACTATCTGGATGGCCAGCTGAGTTTTCGTGAGCGATTGTTGGTGCGTCATCATTTGATGTTCTGCCCGAACTGCAGACGTTTTATCAAGCAAATGCGTTTGATGAGCGCCACGTTGAAAAAGCTTCCTGAACCCTTGCCCGCGGATCTGGAGCAAACGGTTAAGCTGATGATGCGCGAGCAGTCGCGCCGGGGGTAGGGGAAAAGCGCGAATGCAGTCGGTGGATGTGATGGGGCCGACGGCATTCACGCTGTGCTTTTGTGGCACAAAACGCTGAATGACTTCAGCGTTTTGTTTGTTGAGTGAAGCTGTTTGCAACCCGGTTTTAGAACTTGGCTTCCAGGTCCAGCTGCAAGGTGTTGGCCTTGGCATCTTTTTGGGTCGACGTTGCGTAGTCGGCCTTGGTCAGGAAGTAAGTCACACCCACACCAAAGTTCTTGTCGATTTCATAACCCACTTTGAATTTGTGGCCGCGTGAACCGGTGGTGCCGTTGGCGAAGTCAGAGTCAGTGAAGGCACCGACCACTGCGTTACGCTGAATGTCGCGGTAGTTGTAGTCCAGGCTGAAGGCGTCGAGCTTGCTTTTGAAACCCACCAGCCAGGCGTTGTCCTCATCGCTGTCGGTCGCTGCGTTGTGTACGTATTGGCCGTACAGCGACAGTGGCAGCGGCAGGTTGGCGATATCGACCTGACCGAAGCCTTCGTACAGACGGAACTCGTCTGTACTGTTGCCGTTGACCGCCAGTGCGCAAGGGGTGGTCTTGGTCCCGGTGGTAGGGCAGGAGCTGTCCTTGTCGTTGTCGTAACTGTAGACACTGCCACCCAGGGTGACTTTCAGGCTGTCGGTGGGTGCGAATTTTGCTCCCAATTGACCGGCATATAGACGCAGGTCGTGGTTGAACTGCACGCCTTCGCCGTCAACGTTGTCCTTGAGGGTGTAGTAACCGGCGCTACCAAACATTTCGACGCCGCTGTTACCCAGGCTGTGCTTGTAGGTGGTCGCCAGGCCTTCAGGGTTGATATCACTGTCCCAGATCACATCGCCCATGCTGACCCAAGGTTGTGGCATCTTGCCAGCAATCAGGTGCAGGTCCTTGACGGCGGTCGGGTGGTAGTCGATGAAAGCCTGATCCAGCCACAGCTGCTTCTTGTCGAAGTAGTTGTCCAGATCCTGGTTGGTGGAGCGCGCATCGTCGCCGCCGCCGGTGGCGATACGAATACCGGTGTTCACTTGCGGGTTGATTTCGGTGTAGGCACCCAGACGGGCACGAATACGCTGGCGGTCCTTGTTCTTGCCATCGGATTCGCCGTCGATCTTGACGGTTTCCTGACGAACTCGCACATCCCCCTTGAGTTCGGTCTTGGCAGCCCAGGCCACTTTCTGTTCGAAGGCGGTCAGGTCGGATTTCTTGACCTGGTTGGCGGCAGCTTCTTGCTTGGCTTGATTCTCACTGGCGAGTTCGGTTTGCAGCTCGGAGTATTGCGCCGGCGATATGGAACCGTTGGCTTTCAGCATTTCGAGCAGTTTGGCATCGACCGCAGCGCTGGCCGGAACGCTCATGGCCAATACCAGGCCACCACACAGTCCCGCAGCAACCCGTGTAGATACAAGACGCATTGTGAATCTCCCAGTGCTGAAATGGCCCTAGCCATCCCAAGAAAAATCGGCCCTTTACGGGCTCACGTTAACGAGGCTTGGGTGTGTCATGAGCGTGTTGGCAAACAGGTCACTCATAACCCCGTGTTCTAAGAAGCGGCGCCAGTATCGCGGCTGGATATGACAGAAAAGTGGCATTCTGATAGCAAGTCTGTGACAGTGATTTCAGTCGCTTAAAACCGCTGGCGGCTGGCTTGTGGTGCTACCATCGGCGCTCTACGCCGCGCTTCGGGGACTCTCAATGCCGTTACAACGACTGGACAGCCTGTCTGCCATTACCGCTCAGGAATGGGATGCACTGGTGCCAGTGGCGCAGCCGTTTTTGCGTCATGCCTTTCTCAGCACCCTTGAAGACAGCGCCAGCCTGGGCCCGCATTCGGGTTGGCAGCCCGAGCACTTGTTGCATTACGAGAACGGGCAACTGCTGGCGGCGCTGCCCAGTTACCGAAAATGGCACTCCTACGGCGAATATGTGTTTGATCACGAGTGGGCGCAGGCCTGCGAGCGGGCGGGCATCGAGTACTACCCCAAACTGCTGACCGCAGTACCCTTCAGCCCCGTCAGTGGCCCGCGCCTTTTGGCCGCCCGTGCCGAGGACGGGCTGGAGTTGCTGGCGGCATTGCCCGGGTATCTGGAGATAGAAGGGCTGTCCAGCGCCCATATCAATTTCACCGATACCCTGGCTGATACCGCACTGGAGCAACAGAGCGGCTGGATGCAACGGCTGGGTTGCCAGTTTCATTGGCAGAACCGTGAGTACCGCGACTTCCAGGACTTTCTCGATGCCCTCAGTTCACGCAAGCGCAAGCAGATGCGCAAAGAGCGCGAGCAAGTGGCGGGGCAGGGCTTTGAGTTCGAATGGCTCGAAGGACAGCAGGTCAGCGAAGCGCAATGGGATTTTGTCTATGCCTGCTACGCCAATACCTATGCGGTGCGTCGGCAAACGCCGTACCTGACCCGGGCGTTTTTCAGTCTTTTGGCCGAGCGTATGCCCGAATCTATCCGCCTGGTGTTGGCCAAACAGGGCTCGACCCCGGTAGCCATGGCTTTCAGCCTGATCGGGGGAGGCAGTTTGTATGGTCGCTATTGGGGTTGCCTGGCCGAGTACGACCGCCTGCATTTCGAAACGTGCTTTTACCAGGGTATGGATTACGCCATTGCCCAGGGTATCCAGCGCTTTGATGCCGGTGCCCAGGGCGAGCACAAGCTGATCCGCGGCTTTGAGCCGGTGATCACCCATTCATGGCATTACCTGCGCCATCAGGGCCTCAAAGCTGCCGTGAGTGACTTTCTGCAGCGTGAGCGGGTCGGGGTGCTGGCGTATGCCGAAGAAGCGAGGTCGGCACTGCCCTATCGGCAGGCCTGAACCTCGCGCCGGGGCTTGTCAGTTGTCTTCCTTGCCCAGCCAGCGATAGGTCAGCCCGCCGATGGCTGCGCCTATCAGCGGCGCCAGCCAGAACATCCACAACTGTTGAATCGCCCAGCCGCCGACGATCAGGGCCGGGCCCGTGCTGCGCGCCGGGTTGACCGAAGTGTTGGTGACCGGGATCGAGATCAGGTGGATCAGGGTCAGCGCCAGACCGATGGCGATAGGCGCGAAACCTGCAGGGGCCCGTTTATCAGTGGCGCCCATGATGATCAGGATAAACATCGCCGTCATGGTGATTTCAATTATCAACCCCGAGACCATCGAGTAGCCCCCGGGTGAATGCTCGCCATAGCCGTTGGCAGCCAGCCCGCTGGCGGCCAGATCAAAGCCGGGCTTGCCGCTGGCAATCATGTACAAAAGCCCGGCCGCAATCACCCCACCCAAGACCTGGGCAATGATATAGGCAGGCAGTTCTTTGGCAGGAAAGCGCCCGCCGACCCACAGGCCGAACGATACGGCAGGGTTGAGATGGCAGCCGCTGATATGGCCGATAGCGAACGCCATGGTCAGCACGGTCAGGCCAAAAGCCAGTGCAACCCCGAGCAGGCCAATGCCGACATCCGGGAACGCTGCGGCAAGCACAGCGCTGCCACAACCGCCAAGTACCAGCCAGAAGGTACCGAGCAACTCAGTTACGGAACGTTTGAACAAGGTCATGGGAATGTCCCGGATAGATAAATCTATCGAGCAATTGAAGCTGCGTCGCCTCCTGCGGTTGACTGCAGAATTCTCCCGAATCCTTCTTTCAGTACAGCACTCTCCGGGCTTTTTACCAGTACCATAAAAAACGCCAGAGCCCTTTTAAAACGGGCGCTGGCGTTGTGTTTCACGGGCTTTACAGCTGGCTGATTGCGAGGCTCAGTCGATACCGACAAAGCCTCCCGTCTGGTGCTGCCAGAGCCGCGAGTACAAACCGCCCCGGGCGAGCAGTTCGCTGTGGGTTCCGGTTTGCGCGATATGGCCGTTTTCCAGCACCACCAGCCGGTCCATGCGGGCGATTGTTGAAAGGCGGTGAGCAATGGCAATTACGGTTTTGCCTTGCATCAGGGTTTCGAGGCTTTCCTGAATGGCGGCCTCGACTTCCGAGTCGAGAGCCGAGGTGGCTTCGTCCATGATCAGGATCGGCGCGTTCTTGAGCAGCACGCGGGCAATAGCGATGCGCTGGCGCTGACCACCGGAGAGCTTGACCCCGCGCTCGCCGACATGGGCATCGAAACCGGTGCGGCCCTGGGCATCGGACAGCAACGGGATAAACTCATCGGCCCGGGCTTTGCGCACGGCTTCCCACAGCTCTTCGTCGGTTGCATCCGGTTTGCCGTACAGCAAGTTGTCACGGATGGAGCGGTGCAGCAGCGAAGTGTCCTGGGTAATCATGCCGATCTGTTCGCGCAGGCTTTCCTGGGTGACTTCGGCGATATTCTGATCGTCGATCAGGATGCGACCACCTTGCAGGTCATACAGGCGCAACAACAGGTTGACCAGAGTCGACTTGCCAGCGCCCGAAGGGCCGATCAGGCCGATTTTTTCGCCGGGCTTTATCACCAGGTTGAGGTCGCTGATGATCCCGCTGCGTTTGCCATAGTGGAAATCAACGTGCTCAAAGCGCACCTCACCACGGTTCACGGTCAGGCGCGGTGCATGTTCGCGGTCAGTCACCGCCACTGGCTGGGCGATGGTTTGCAGGCCGTCCTGGACCATACCGATATTTTCAAAAATGCCGTTGACCACCCACATGATCCAGCCGGACATATTGACGATGCGGATCACCAGGCCGGTGGCCAGGGCAATGGCGCCGACGCTGATCAGCGACTGGCTCCACAGCCACAGCGCCAGGCCGCTGGTGCTGACAATCAGTAGGCCGTTCATGGTAGTGATGACCACGTCCATGCTGGTAACGACGCGGCTGGCCAACTGGGTTTTTTCGGTCTGTTCGATAATGGCTTCGCGGGCGTACTGCTGCTCGAAGTGGGTGTGGGCAAACAGTTTCAGGGTGGTGATATTGGTGTAGCCGTCGACGATGCGGCCCATCAATTTCGAGCGCGCATCGGAAGACACCACCGAGCGCTCTTTGACCCGGGGGACGAAGTAGTACAAGGCGCCGATATAGCAGACGATCCAGGTCAGCAGCGGGATCATCAGGCGCCAGTCGGCTTCGGCAAACAGCACCAGCGAACTGATCGCGTAGATCAGTACATGCCACAGGGCATCGACCGCCTGCACGGCCGAGTCACGCAGCGAATTACCGGTTTGCATGATGCGCTGGGCGATGCGCCCGGCGAAATCGTTCTGGAAGAAGTTGAGGCTTTGCTTGAGCACGTAGCTGTGATTTTGCCAGCGAATCATGCTGGTCATGCTCGGGCTCAGGGTCTGGTGCACCAGCAGGTCGTGCAGGCCAAAGAACACCGGACGGATGATCAGTGCGACCACGGCCATCCAGATCAGCTCGCCACTGTGGACCCTGAAGAAGTCGGTATTGGGCGTGCCCTGGGTCAGGTCGATCAATGTGCTCAGGTAGCTGAACAGCGACACCTCGATCAGTGCCGCGATCAGCCCGACCACCAGCAAGGCGGCGAAGATGGGCCAGACCTGACGCAGGTAGTAGAGGTAAAACGCCCAGACAGTGCTGGGAGGGGCGGCGGTGGGAGCTTCGCGGAAAATATCGATCAGTTGTTCGAAACGGCGATAAAGCATTGGCACTGACGCCCGCAGCGCGGGCTCTCCTTTAGTGGTGTGACCGGTGCAGCAAAATTCTGTAGTCGCTGCCGCAGGCTGCGATAAGGTTCGCAGGACCTTTAAGAAAGGGCTGCGATGCAGCCCATCGCAGCCTGCGGCAGCGACTACAGGGTCTGACTTTGACCAATCAATGCTTCCTGCATGATTGAGGCTATCAGTCGATACGCTTGGCTGACTTGATCAGTACCGGGTCGATCGGCACATTTTGCATGCCCTGTTTGGTGGTGGTTTGCGAATTGACGATCTGGTCAACCACGTCCATGCCATTTACTACCTTGGCGAAGACGGCGTAGCCGGCGTCACGGCCCGGGTCCAGAAACGCATTGTCGGCCACGTTGATAAAGAACTGGCTGGTCGCGGAGTTCGGGTTGGAGGTGCGAGCCATCGACAGGGTGCCGCGCACGTTATGCAGGCCATTGCTGGCTTCGTTCTTGATCGGGTCACGAGTCGGCTTTTGCACCATCTGCGAAGTGAAACCGCCGCCTTGCACCATAAAGCCCGGGATCACACGGTGGAAAATGGTGTTGTTGTAGAAACCGCTGTCGACGTATTTGAGAAAATTGTCGGTACTGATCGGTGCCTTGACCGGGTCCAGTTCGATTTCGATCTTGCCGAAGCTGGTATCCAGCATGACATGAGGGGCTTTGGCGGTGTCAGCAGCCATCAGGTTGGTGGCTAACAGCAGGGCGCCAGCGGCAAGAGCAATTTTTTTGAGCATGGTTCAGTGATCCTGAAAAGTGGGGTGACTGTTCAATGCCACACTGGCAGCGGTGCATTGAACCAGTGCCCGTGCCACATCCTGCAGAGGCGGATGTTCACGGGCGGCGGGTGTTGGACAGGATATTCCCGAATCAGGTTCCTGCCCACTGCTCTTCACGCTTGCTGCGGCGCAGCGAAAGGTGCATCCAGCGGGGCTTTGTCGAAAGTTTGCAACAATTCGACAAGGATTTGCGTGGCCGGGCCCAGCGGTTTGTCCTTGTTGGCATACAGGAAAAACACCGGGTGGCGGTCGCCGCCCTGATTAAGTGGTAATGGCTTGAGTACGCCTTCCTTGAGTTCGCGTTCGATCATGTGCCGTGGCAACCAGGCAAAGCCCAGCCCGCTGCCAACAAAGGCGGCGGCCGTGGCCAGGCTGCCCACGGTCCAGCGCTGCTCGGAGCCGAGCCAGCCGACATCCCGTGGTTGCTGGCGGCCGGAGTCGCGGATCACGACTTGCAACTGGCTTTCCAGATCCTGGAAGTGCAACTCCCGCTGCAGGCGATGCAACGGGTGGTCCGGGTGGGCCACCGCGATAAATTCCACAGTGCTCAACTCGGTGCCCAGATAACCGGGAATATTGAAACTGCTGATAGCCAGGTCAGCCACGCCTTCGAGCAACACCTCCTCGACACCGGACAACACTTCTTCACGCAGACGCACGCGACAGCCACGGCTTTGCGGCATAAAGGCGGTCAGGGCGCGCACCAGCCGGGCATTGGGGTAGGCAGCGTCGACCACCAGCCGGACCTCGGCTTCCCAGCCTTGCTCCATATGATGGGCGAGGTCTTCGAGCTGGCTGGCTTGCTTGACCAGTTGCCGCGAACGGCGCAGCAATACGCCGCCTGCCTCGGTTAGCACCGCCTTGCGCCCGTCGATCCGCAGCAGCGGTACGCCGAGTTGGTCCTGCATGCGGGCCACGGTATAACTGACGGACGACTGCGAACGGTGGAGTACTTCCGCAGCCTGGGCGAAGCCGCCATGGTCAACCACAGCCTGCAAGGTGCGCCATTGATCAAGGGTCACGCGGGGCGCTTTCACGATAAATTCCTCTGGTGTTGAACTGACGACAGGATACCGCTAAACAAACAGGTTTATAGATAGGTTGTAGCAGGTATTTACGCTTTTTTATCGAATCAATGCTCTCTAATCTTCACTCCATCGCCTTACAGCACTTACCGATGGAGCTTATCCGCCATGTCCAACGTTCTGATCATTGAAAGCAGCGCCCGCCAGCAAGGTTCGTTTTCCCGCCAGTTGACTCAGCAGTTCGTCAGCCAGTGGCAAGCAGCCCACCCTGCCGATCAAGTGACTGTTCGCGACCTCGGCCTGAACCCGGTGCCACATCTTGACGCCAACCTGCTGGGTGGCTGGATGAAACCCGAAGCGCAACGCAATGCTGACGAGCAGGCCTCTCTGCAGCGCTCGAACGAGCTGACCGATGAGTTGCTGGCCGCTGACGTACTGGTGATGGCGGCTCCGATGTACAACTTCGCCATTCCGAGCACCCTCAAGGCCTGGCTTGACCATGTATTGCGCGCCGGAGTGACCTTCAAGTACACCGAAACCGGGCCGCAAGGGCTACTGGCCGGCAAGCAAGCATACGTACTGACTGCGCGCGGCGGGCTATATGCGGGTAGCACCACGGATCATCAGGAACCCTATCTGCGTCAGGTCATGGCGTTTATCGGAATTCACGATGTGACCTTTATCCATGCCGAAGGCATGAACCTGGGCGGTGACTTCCAGGAAAAAGGCCTCAACCAGGCCAAGGCCCGGCTGGCTGCAATCGCATAATCTGTTAATCGGCAGATAATCGCCCGATGGCTTAATCGATTCATTGCTCCTTCAAGCATGCGGTTCGCGCATCGAACCTCCCTTTGCACTTTCTTGAGTGCTCGTACCCGATCAGCCCTTGCGCTGGATCGGGTTTTTTTTGTCCGGGTTTTGCAGGGGTCTGGTATTGGATGAGGGAAAACCGCTAAGGTCGCGCACATTCTTTGGGGCGCGGGCGAGATATCCATGGGCTATCTGTTATTTATCACCTTTGTTCAGGCGTTTTCCTTCAACCTGATTGGCGAGTATCTGGCCGGGCAAGTCGACAGTTACTTTGCGGTGCTGGTGCGCGTGGTACTGGCGGGGCTGGTGTTTCTGCCACTGACCCGCTGGCGTCAGGTAGAGCCCGGCTTTATGCGCGGCATGCTGCTGATCGGCGCCTTGCAGTTCGGTATCACCTACGTCTGCCTGTACCTGAGCTTCCGGGTGCTGACGGTGCCTGAGGTGCTGTTGTTCACCATCCTGACGCCCTTGCACGTGACTCTGATTGAAGATGCACTTAACCGCCGATTCAATCCGTGGGCGCTTGTCGCGGCGCTGGTGGCGGTGATGGGGGCTGCAGTGATTCGATTCGACAGCATCAGCCCGGATTTCCTCAAAGGCTTCTTGCTGCTGCAACTGGGCAATTTCACCTATGCCGCCGGTCAGGTGATGTACAAGCATCTGGTGGCCCGCTACCCGAGCGATTCGCCGCATTACCGGCGCTTTGGTTTCTTTTATCTGGGGGCTTTGGCGGTGGTGCTGCCTGCGTTCCTGATGTTCGGCAAAGCCGATTTCTGGCCGCGTGGTCCTGTGCAGTGGGTTGTGCTGGTGTTTCTCGGGCTGGTGTCTACCGCACTGGGCATGTACTGGTGGAACAAGGGCGCTTGTATGGTGCGGGTCAGCACCCTGGCGGTGATGAACAACATGAGTGTGCCGGTGGGCTTGTTGATCAACCTGCTGTTCTGGAATCAGAACGAGCCCTTGGGCCGGTTGTTGATCGGCGGGCTGGTGATTGTCTTTGCCGTCTGGATCAGCCGGCTAGACCGCAGGGCTGTGACGGTCTAAGGTCAATCCCAGTCATCCATCGCCTGAAGGGAGAGTCGCAATGACAGTCAGGGTGTTGATATTGCCGGGCCTGTTCAACTCAGGAACAGAGCATTGGCAATCTCACTGGGAACAGCGCTACAGCGGATTGCACCGGGTAAAACAGGAAGACTGGGAAACTCCAGTCTGTACTGACTGGGTGCAGAACCTGCAGAAAAAGATCACCAAGAGCGAGCGGCCGGTGGTGCTGGTAGGCCATAGCCTGGCGTGTACGCTGATCGCCCGCTGGGCGCAGCAGCACCCCAAGGAGGCCAGGCGGGTGCGCGGGGCGTTGCTGGTAGCACCCAGTGATACCGAAGCCGAGAGTTATCCGGCCGGTACCAAGGGCTTCAGCCCGATGCCGCTTGATGCCCTGCCGTTTGATGCGATCACCGTGGCCAGTACCAACGACCCCTATGTGACCCGCGAACGGGCCAGCGCATTCAGTGAAGCCTGGGGCAGCGAGCTGGTCTGGCTGGAGAATGCCGGGCATATCAATGGCGAAGGTGGCTTTGGCGCCTGGCCACAGGGGATCGAGTTGCTGTTCAGGCTGACGGGAGATCCGCAGTTCAAGCAGGCCTGACACTTAAGGCCTGTTGGAGCTTGGTCTGATGGGAAACTGTGGGAGCGGCGGTGCGACGATTCGACTTGCTCGCGATGCAGGCAACTCGGTTTATCTGGCGGGCCGAGGTGATGCCATCGCGAGCAAGCCCGCTCCCACAATGGTCCAGCTCCCGCAGGGATCAGGCGTCTTCGGGCAACAACAGAGGTGAATGCATCTTGCTCAGCAAACCCTTGCGCAGGTCATTGCCGCTCGGTTGCTGGTACACGCTCAGGCCAAACTCGGGCAGCACTGACAACAGATAGTCAAAAATATCACCCTGAATACGCTCGTACTCATCCCATACCGTGGTCCGGGTAAAGCAATACACCTCCAGCGGCACGCCTTGAGGCGTGGTTTGCATCTGGCGAACCATGCAGGTCATGTTCGGCTGTATGTCGGCATGGCTCTTCAGGTAGGCCAGGGCATAGGCGCGGAACGTGCCGATATTGGTCATGCGCCGGCGGTTGGCGGACAGGGCGGCAACGTTGCCCTGGGCTTCGTTCCAGCTTCGTAGCTCGGCTTTCTTGCGATGCAGGTAATCGCTCAGCAAGCGCACGCCTTCCAGACGCTGCTCCTGCTCATCGGTCAGAAAGGCAATGTCACTCGCGTCAATAAACAGGCTGCGCTTGATCCGCCGTCCGCCAGATTGCTGCATGCCACGCCAGTTCTTGAACGACTCGGACATCAGGCGCCAGGTCGGAATCGAGACAATGGTCTTGTCGAAATTCTGTACTTTGACCGTGTGCAGGGTGATATCGATGACATCACCATCGGCACCGACCTGCGGCATCTCGATCCAGTCGCCGACCCGCAGCAGATCGTTGCTGGTCAGTTGCACACTGGCCACGAACGACAGCAGGGTATCCTTGTAGACCAGCAGGATGACCGCAGACATCGCTCCCAGACCCGAAAGCAGCAGCATCGGCGAGCGATCGATCAGGGTGGCGACGATGATGATGGCCGAGAACACATACAGCAGCATTTTCGTCAGCTGGATGTAACCCTTGATCGGTCGGGTCTTGGCGTAATTGGTGCGCGAGTAGATATCGAGCAGGGCGTCCAGCAGCGAGCTGATGACCCGCGTCAGCACGAAAATGGTAATGGCCAGCGCCAGGTTACCGAGGAAATGGCGACCGTTGTCGCTCATATCCGGCACCAGGTTGCGCCCGAACTGCACCATCAGCGAGGGCGTCAGTTGCGCCAGGCGATGGAATACTTTGTGTTCGCGTAAATCATTGATCCAGTGCAGGGCCGGTTGGCGGCCGAGCATTTTGGTCACGCGCAGGACAATAATGCGGGCGATGTGTCCGGCCAGCAGGGCAACGCCCACCAGAACGATCAGGCCCAGCATGGCCGAAACCCAGGGATGTTGATCCAGGTTGGCCCACAGGTCCTGGATTTGGGTCCAGAGTGGTTGAGTATCCATAAGCTAAAACGATATCCGGTAATAAATGGCCATGGGATTAGAGCACTTCAGGGCGATTTATGGGGCTTGATTGGACTAAAGACCCTAAAAAACCATTTGTTTCATGCCGTTCGTGCAAAGTAACTCGGCCTTGGCGCTCGAAACCGTTACTCTATGCCGCTGATTTTTTGTATTTCTTCGAGGTAGCACCCGTGTTTTCCGATTTCGCCCTGCACGAACGCCTGCTTAAAGCTGTGGCCGAGCTTAAATTTGTCGAGCCTACACCTGTGCAGGCAGCGGCCATCCCGCTCGCGCTCGAAGGGCGTGACCTGCGGGTTACAGCTCAAACCGGGAGTGGCAAGACTGCCGCTTTCGTCCTGCCGATTCTCAATCGCCTGATTGGTCCGGCCAAGATCCGTGTCAGCATCAAGGCCTTGATCTTGCTGCCGACCCGCGAGCTGGCACAGCAAACGCTCAAGGAAGTTGAGCGTTTTTCGCAGTTCACGTTTATCAAGTCCGGCCTGATTACCGGCGGTGAAGACTTCAAGGTCCAGGCCGCCATGCTGCGCAAGGTGCCGGATATCCTGATCGGCACCCCTGGCCGTCTGCTGGAGCAACTGAACGCCGGCAACCTCGACTTGAAAGAAGTTGAAGTGCTGGTGCTCGACGAAGCCGACCGCATGCTCGACATGGGCTTCTCCGAAGACGTGCAGCGTCTGGTCAACGAGTGCCCTAACCGTCAGCAAACCATGTTGTTCTCGGCGACTACCGGTGGTTCGGGCTTGCGCGAGATGGTTGGCAAGGTTCTGGACAATGCCGAGCACTTGCAGCTCAACCAGGTCAGCCAGCTGAACGCCACCACGCGCCAGCAAATCATCACCGCTGACCACAACCAGCACAAAGAGCAGATCGTTAACTGGCTGCTGGCCAACGAGACGTATCAGAAGGCGATCGTATTCACCAACACCCGCGCCATGGCTGACCGCATCTACGGTCGTCTGGTGGCTCAGGACTACAAGGCGTTCGTCCTGCACGGTGAGAAAGACCAGAAGGATCGCAAGCTGGCTATCGACCGTCTGAAGCAGGGCGGCGTGAAGATTCTGGTTGCCACCGACGTTGCGGCCCGTGGCCTGGACGTTGAAGGCCTGGATCTGGTGATCAACTTCGATATGCCACGCAGCGGCGACGAGTATGTACACCGTATCGGCCGTACTGGCCGTGCCGGTAACGACGGGCTGGCAATCTCGCTGATCTGCCATGGCGACTGGAACCTGATGTCCAGCGTTGAGCGTTACCTGAAGCAAAGCTTCGAGCGCCGCACCATCAAGGAAGTCAAAGGTACCTACGGCGGTCCGAAAAACGTCAAGGCCTCGGGAAAAGCGGTTGGCGTGAAGAAGAAAAAGACCGACGCCAAGGGCGTGAAGAAGAAGTCGGGCGCCAAGGCACCGACCAAGCGCAAGATCGCCAACCGCCCGAAGACCGACGCCCTGTCGCTGGTCAGCAAGGACGGCATGGCACCGCTCAAGCGCCGCAAGCCAGAAGCTCCAGCAGCTGAATAAAGCGCTGGCGTGACACACAAAAAACCCGGCCTGCGCCGGGTTTTTTGTTGTTTGCCTATTAAACAGCTGTCTGCGATGGGCGCGCGGCGGTCTGGCAGGCAAGCCGGGGCGAAGCCATCGCGAGCAAGCCCGCTCCCACAATTGTGTGGTCGTACTGAAATCAAAACCTGTGGGAGCAGGCTTGCCTGCGATGGCATCACCGCGGTTGGCCTGACAGCTGGTGGCATGGATCAGTAAAACGTCCGCTCGGCCTTGAATGTCAGCAAGCTGTCACATTGGGCATTCTGCCCTGAATACGCCGAGCACTCGCTGCCGTCCAGGCTGGAGTCGCTGTAGATCAGGTTCAGGTCGATGCCCATCCAGGGTCGCGAGAATTTGATCGACCAGTCATTGAACCCCCGCACGCTGCCGCCCTCGGCAATGGATACCGGCGTACCCAACTGGTGAGAGGTGTATTTCATGCTCACCCCAATGCCAAAAGGCTGGTTGACCCCCAGGTCGGCAAACAGTGTGCTGTCGCGGCGGTCCGGGTCATTGCTGAAGGCGGCGCCAAAGCGCGTGCCCAGCACGGTGAGGCCAGCAAATACCTGCTGGCTGTCCAGTGAGTCGACTTTAGGGTAGCTGTAATGGATCACCCCCAGCTCATAGCTCAGGGTCTGGTCGAAGGGGTGTTTGTAGCCGAGGTAAGAGTCCACTTCCAGATTGCTGCCAGGCTTGATGCCCATGGTGGGCGCCCATTGGCCAACATACCAGCCGCTGTCGTGGGTCAAGTCCAGGCCGCCATGAAAGGTCGAGCCAGGGCTGGTGGGTTTGACCAGGCCCTGGGCCATGCTGCGGCTGGGCTGGGTGGCCAGCTTGAGATTGAAGTCGCCCAGTTCGCGGGCAAAGACCTGTGCATCCGCAATGGTGCTGGTCAGCAAAGTGCCGGCCAGCAATACCGCCCGTGTGAGCATGATCGGCTCCCTATTTGGGCTCAAAGGCTTGATTCAGAGCCTTTGGAGCATACGCAGGAATATCCGCGAGAAAATGCCGTTCGTCGATTTATCGATTCGGATCAGGGGTGTAGCAGGGGAACAAAGAGGATAAATCGATAGTCCTAGCGCCTTGAAGGGCAAAGCGCATAAGGACCAGATGACGCGAGGGGGTATTACTTTTTGCCGAGCGTGATTTGCTTGGACGGGCCAAAGGTCTGGCCGCTGACGCCTTTTTTGATTTCCTGAATTTCGCCGCCGGATTTCAAGAATGCTTCGATTTGAGCATTGATTGAGGCGCTGGTTTCAACAGCGGGAGCTGGCTTTGCTTTGCTGGCGGATGCTTTTACACGCATGGCGGCTATTGTCCTGTAGAAAATAACTTGGCCAGCGATAGTACCTGAAATACTTGACAATTGCTTGTTAAATATCTTCGTAAAATAATATCGGCGCAGTGTGAGAAGAGATAAACCCTCACCTCATTGTCGTCTAACTCGCTGTTTTAATTCATAACGAGGGAGGATTTTTATAGCTGATCAGGCGTGCCCGGAGGGCTTGTCAGCCCCCATCAGGCTGACGAATGGCGCCCAAGGCCCGCCAGAAAAACCTGATAAATCAAACCTTTCGCAGATTTTTTGAATACCGGGCGGCAGCGTTCCAATTCGCCCCCCTAAACTCGGGTAGAATGCCGCCTACGTAATGAGGGTATTGGACATGGCTTTAATCGGTCGCTACAACAGTTTGCAAGTGGTTAAACATACAAGTTTTGGTTTGTATCTGGACGGTGGGGCCGACGGCGAAATCCTGTTGCCCAATCGTTATATTCCCAAAGATATTCCAAGCGAAGATGAAGATTGGCTCAACGTCTTTGTTTATTTGGACAGCGCGGACAAGTTAATTGCCACGACTGAAAAGCCAAAAGTTCAAGTCGGTGAATTTGCCAGTTTGAAAGTGGTTGAAGTTAACAGCATTGGCGTGTTCCTCGATTGGGGCCTGCCAAAAGATCTGCTGTTGCCGTATTCCGAAGAAAAACGCCAGATGACTGCCGGCGAATATGTCGTGGTGCACGTCTACCTCGACAAGCACACTCGTCGTATTACCGCGACCGCGCGTCTGGACCGTTACCTGGACAAAACCCCGGCCAATTACCAGGTCGGCCAGGAAGTTGATCTGCTGGTGGCCGAGGCCACGGACATGGGCTTTAAAGCCGTGATCAACAACAAGCACTGGGGCTTGATCCACAAGAATGAAATCTTCAAGTTCATGCGTGCGGGCAAGCAGGAAAAAGGCTACATCAAGGAAGCCCGTACGGACGGCAAGATCAGCCTGAGCTTGCAGCCGGTTGGCCAGGAAGCAGCCAGCAGCCTGAACTCGAAGATCCTCAGCAAGTTGCGCGACAACAACGGTGTGCTGGCGGTCAGCGACAAAAGTGCTCCGGAAGTGATCAGCAACCATTTTGGCGTGAGCAAGGGCAACTTCAAAAAAGCCATTGGTGCGCTATACAAGGAAGGCAAGATTGCGATCCATCCGGACCGCATCGAACTGATCTGACCCGACGCGGGAGGGCTGGCGACATGAGCAAGGCAGTGTGGGCGTATATGGGTGCGTTACTGGCTTTTCTGGTGCTCGACGGCCTGTGGCTGGGCCTGCTGATGAGCTCTACCTATAAAGAGCTATTGGGCTCGCTGATGCTGGCGCAACCCAAGTGGGGCCCGGCCATCGTGTTTTACCTGCTCTACGTGCTCGGCGTGGTGTTCTTTGTCGTGCTGCCGGCCCTTGCCCGGGCCAGTGCGCGCAGGGCTGCACTGGCCGGTGCGTTCTTCGGGCTGGTGGCCTATGGCACCTATGACATGACCAACTGGGCGACGCTGCAAGGCTGGTCGGCCCAGCTGGCATTGATGGACATGGCGTGGGGCGGGTTGCTGACCTGCCTTGCTTCGTTGTCGGGTTATTGGGCGGCACGCAAGCTGGCGTCCTGATTGTCTTCGTGTAACAGATAAGCACTGTGCTGTTTTCGACCTTTATCGGCGTGGCTTTTTTCGGGTGAACTATGAGTGTTTCGCGGCGAGCAACGGATGCTTTCGCACTGCAAGTGATGTTGGGGTTGTGCCTGATCTGGGGTGTGCAACAGGTCATCATCAAACTTGCCGCACCTGATATCGCGCCGGTGATGCAAGCCGCCATGCGCTCCGGCATTTCGGCGCTGCTGGTGGGCCTGCTGATTTGCTGGAAGGGCGGCTGGAGCCAGGTACCCGCCACCTGGCGTGGCGGCTTGCTGGCCGGCAGCCTTTTCGGTATCGAGTTTCTGTTTATTTCTGAAGGTCTGCAGCTAACCAGCGCCGCACATATGTCGGTATTTCTTTATACCGCGCCCATTTTCACTGCCCTTGGAATCAACTGGTTGCTACCCAGCGAGCGTTTGCGGCCATTGCAATGGCTGGGGATCGTGCTGGCATTTATCGGCATTGCCTTTTCCTTTGCCGGCGGTGTTTCTTTCGCCGATATGGATCGCAATATGCTGCTGGGTGATGCCTATGCGATTCTTGCCGGCATGGCCTGGGGCGCAACGACCGTGGTGGTGCGTTGCTCGCGTCTGTCAGAAGCGCCGGTAACCCTGACCCTGTTCTATCAGTTGTTGGTCGGTTTTCTCGGGTTGTTGGTGATCGCCGCTGCTAGCGGTCAGATCAGCCATGTTAGCCTGACCACCGTGGCGGTGGCCAGTGTGCTGTTCCAGGGGCTGGTGGTGTCGTTCTTCAGCTATCTGGTGTGGTTCTGGCTGCTCAAGCGCTATATGGCCTCCAATCTGGCGGTGTTTTCGTTTATGACCCCGTTGTTTGGTGTGACCTTCGGCGTGCTGGTGCTGCACGAGCCGTTGAGCGCCAACTTTGTGGTCGGCGCCATTCTGGTGTTGTGCGGTATCACCTTTGTCAGTGCCGAGCAGTGGGTGCGTCGCAAAGTGCGCGCTCTGCTGGGGAACTGACCGACTGCCAGGCCAGTACGCCCGCTATTAGCAGTCCGCTGGCGGCTATGGCCAGCGCTGGTTGCAGGCCACCGCTGAAATGGCTGCTGAGCGCCGCCAGCAATGGCCCGGACAACTGGCCCACGGCAAAGCAGGCGGTCAGCAAGGCGGCGTTACGTGCTGTGGCATGGGGCGCCAGATCCCGTGAGCGCTGCATCACCAGTGGCATGCAGGCCAGAAACGGGGTGCCGCACAGGATCACTCCCAGCGCCAGACCGGCACTGCTCGGTAGCAGGCAGGCCAGCACGCCAAGGGCTTGAATCCACAGCCCGCCCATTAGCCAGAAGCGCGTGGTCCCGGGGTGCGGCCGACGAAAACTGATCAGTACCACACCAATGGCCGCACATAGCCCGAAGGCTGGCCAGAACAGATCGGCTTGCCACTGGCCATGAAAGCGCGCGTTGGCCATCTGTGACAAAAACGTCGCCGGGATGATGTAGCCCAACCCGTAGAGCCCATAAATCGCCCCCAAACGTGCTATCCCGGGTTGGCGGCTATTGGGCTGCGTCGTTTGAGGCTGGGCGGCAAGTGCGGCGGGTTGCGGCAGCGCGGGCAAAATCAGCAGCAGCATCAGCAGTGCCGCTACGGCATAAATCATCCACAGCGTGGCCGAGCCTTGCCCGGTTAAATTGGCCGCCAGTGCCAGCAGGCCGGTCAGCATTACCCCAAGGCCGGGCCCGGCAAATACCAGTGCGCCAAGACGCGGGCGATTGGTGGTGATAGCTATGTGCTGGCTGAGTGCGGTAATCATCACCATGACCCAGGCACTGGCGATACCGGAGCCAAAGCGCAAGAACAAGTGTGGCCAAAAGCCCTGGGCCCAGTACGAAACCAGGGTCAGCCCGACGCATAGCCACAGGCCAGTGTGCAAGCGGCCACGCACCTGATCGGGGCGCCTGGCGCGCATGGCATCCAGGGCGCCGATCAGATAGCCCAGATAGTTGGCGGCAGCAATCAGTCCGGCGCCGGTCAGGTCGATCTGACCTTCGCTGATCAGGTGCGGCAGTTGTGGGGTCAAGGAAAAACGGCCAATACCCATGGCCATCATCAGTGCGATAAGGCTGGCAAGTAAGCGGATCAGGGGGGACATGCTGCGAATTCCTGAAAGTGAACAATGACCGTCAGGCTAGTGGTAATTGACTTTCCTTAAAAATGAATAATAGTGACCTACTTGTTCTGTTTTGGAGAATGGTGTGGAGTTCAGCCAGTTACGTATTTTTCAGGCCGTGGCCGAAGAGGGTTCCATCACCCGTGCGGCTGAGCGTTTGCACCGTGTGCCTTCCAACCTGTCGACACGGCTCAAGCAGTTGGAAGAACAGATGGGCGTTGAATTGTTTATGCGCGAACGTCAGCGCCTGCAGTTGTCTCCGGCGGGTCAGGTGCTGCTGGACTACACGGCACGGCTGTTTGCCCTGCACGATGAGGCATTGGGGGCGGTGCAAGGTGGAGTGCCTTCGGGCAAGTTCACTTTGGGTACCATGTACAGCACGGCGGCGACCCATTTACCGGCCTTGCTGGCGCGCTACCATCGCACCTATCCGGCGGTAAACCTGCATGTACAGTCGGCGCCGAGCGGTGAGTTGCTTGAAGGCTTGTTGACCGGGCGTCTGGATGCTGCGCTGGTGGATGGCCCGCTGGAGCTGGCCGGGCTGGATGGCGTGGAGTTCTGCAAGGAAAGCCTGGTGCTGATCAGTGATCTCGATCATCCGCCGATTACCCGTGCCCGGGATGTGCAGGGCAGGGAAGTGTTTACCTTTCGCCAGGGCTGTTCGTATCGCACCCGGCTGGAGGCCTGGTACGCCAGTGACCGTGCGGCCATGGGGCGGGTGATGGAGATTGAGTCCTACCAGGGCATGCTGGCGTGTGTGGTTGCGGGGTCGGGTGTGGCGCTGATGCCAGCTTCGATGCTGGCCAGCCTGCCGGGGCGTGAAAGTGTCGGCGTACATGCCTTGCAACAACCTTTTGCCAGCGCCACAACCTGGCTGATGTGGAGAAAAGGCATGATGGGCGCCAACCTCAATGCATGGATAGAGCTGCAACAGACGCCGCCGTTGGCAGAAGATGCAAAGTCGACGCAACTCAAGGCTTCGTCGTGAGTCATATTTGTAGGAGATTAGCCTAAAGTTCATTGACCTTAGGCAAGCATTACGTAGGACTTCGGACTATTATCTGTGTGAAGCGACTACAGAATTCCCGTCGCCAGAGTGACCCCAAGGGGGAAATATGAAAGACAAACTGCAAACCTGGCTTCATGACGTTGGTGTTGCGCTTGGCCTGATTGAGCCGCCACTGCAACCTGTGCCGATTCCTGTCGAGGATCCGCGCCGTCGTCCGCAACGTCGCCGTTAAGGGCACGTTAGCGCTGAACGCATTTTGACTGCTTTTCTTCTTCTTATCCTTGGCCGTTGAAAAGGCCAAGGAAGGGCGGATAAAGGGCAGTCTTTACTGACCCTGATTCTGGGCTAGCTAGCCCATGGTATAGCGCACACTGTAATTAAGTGGGGCGCTGTCTGTTTTTTCCGTTACTCGAGCCGAACACTTCACATCTTCAATCCCTGTCGAGGTCGCGCTGGCTGTTCGAGCGGAGCTCAGTGTCGGCCTGAAAACCCCGAATGACTGGCTGACCCTCAGCTCTGTGGTGAAGGTACATTCCCGATTGCCGCTGGCATATGAAATAACTTCGCGCAGTGTGGCCGGGTTTTTTCTGGGGTAGCCGAAGTTGGTTTTGTAGTTCGCCTCGAATGAATGTTCGCTAAGCGGGTTTACATCAAAGAAACCCGGCTCGGCCAGCGACAGGTTCCAGTTCGAGCGATTGAGCGTGAGGGGGCTGGACGTGTTGTTGACGATCTCGAATGTCAGTGTGGTGATTTGCGCTTGAGCGCTGGCGCTGGTTAGGGTCAGGCCGCTGGCAATCAGAGTGATGGCCAGGTATTTGTTGAAGTGGGTCATGGTATTAAGTCCATTTAATCAAAGGCTGTTTGAACGTGTGCAGCGACATCCCATGTCGCTAATTTCAAGACTAGCTGGATTGATTATTCGGCTTGCAGCGATAAGACGCTGTATTGGCAAGGTATTGGAGTCTGGGGTTGTAGGGCAGGCAAAAAAAACGGGTACGACCTGTGAGGTCGTACCCGTTGAAGAACACCGCTATCAGGCGACGCTGGTCACCGGGGCAGGGCGTCGGTCGAGCAGGCTGACCACAATAAAGCTGATCAGCGCCACGCTCAGGCTGTAATAGATGGGGGTGTTGGCTTCCAGGCCGTCCTTGAACATAAACCCCAGTGCCGTGACAAAGCCCAGGCTCATGCTGGTAATGGCGCCTGCGGTGGTGGCGCGCTTCCAGAAAATCGCCCCGATCAATGGCACCAGCATGCCGCCGACCAGCAGGTTGTAGGCCAGGGTAAGTGCGCTGATCACGTCATTGACCACCAGTGCGATCCCGAGCACGGCAAAGCCGGTCAGCAAGGTAAACAGGCGGTTGATATTGAGGCTCGACTGTTTGCCGCCGCGCAGTCGTGGCAGCAGGTCTTCGGTCAGCACCGTGGAGGCAGCCAGCAAACCAGCGCTGGCGGTCGACATCATGGCCGCCAGTGCTGCCGCAATCACCAGCCCGCGAATGCCGTCGGGCAACGAGACTTTTACGATAGCGGCGAAGGCGTTGTTGACGTTGTCCAGGTCAGGCAGCAGTACATGGGCGGCCATGCCGATCAGTGCACAGGTCAGGCCGTAGAGAATGCAGTAGAAGCCTGCGAACGTACCTGCGTACTTCGCCACTTTGGCGGTCTTGGCGGTAAACACCCGTTGCCAGATGTCCTGGCCGATCAGGATGCCAAAGAAGTAGATCATAAAGTAGGTGATGATCGTGTCCCAGCCGATGCTGGTGAAGCTGAAGTTCGAGGCTGGCAGTTTGCTCACCAGCTCGTCCCAGCCGCCGACGCGGTACAGGCAGATCGGCAGCAGCACAAACATCAGGCCGATGGTCTTGATCGCAAATTGCACGATATCGGTCAGGGTCAGTGACCACATGCCGCCGATGGTCGAATACACCACCACCACGCCACCGCCGAGCAATACCGAGATCCAGAAGGGCAGGTCAAACAGCACTTCCAGCACGGTGCCGATGGCCAGGATCGAGGTCACGCCGATCATCAGTGCGTAGGCCAGCATGATCACCGCGCTGGCCTGACGCGCCATCGGGTTGTAACGTTTTTCCAGTACCTGGGTCACGGTGAAGATTTTCAGCTTGAGCAGCGGTTTGGCCAGGAACAGGTTGAGTGCGATGATCCCGCAGCCCAGCGCGGCACACAGCCAGAACCCGGAAATCCCGTGGACATAGCCCAGGCGTACGGTGCCGACGGTTGAAGCGCCGCCGAGTACGGTTGCGGCCATGGTGCCCATGTACAGGGTGGGGCCGAGGTTGCGCCCGGCAACCAGATAGTCTTCGTGAGTTTTTGCCTTGCGCATGCCGTAGTAACCCAGCACCAGCATTGCCGCAGCGTAGATAAGGACGACCAGTAGATCTAAAGCCATGATGGCAATCTCCGATTATTTTTTTTATGGGTGCAGCTAGTCACGGTGCGGTGCAGATGTCCTTATCGATGCACTACGCCGGGTAATACGCAGAGCATTTCGTAGAGCAGGTTGGCGCCCAGCAATGAGGTATTGCCGGTGGTGTCGTACGGCGGCGAGACTTCTACCAGATCACAGCCAACAAGGTCGAGTCCCTGGCAGCCGCGGATGATTTCGATCGCCTGGATGGTGGTCAGGCCGCCGATTTCCGGGGTGCCGGTGCCAGGTGCCCAGGCCGGGTCGATGCCGTCGATGTCGAAGCTTAGATAGACCGGGCCATTGCCGACTTTCTCACGCACTTCGGCCATCAGGGGTTCAAGGGATTTGTGCCAGCACTCTTCGGCCTGCACAACTCGGAAACCCTGGTTGCGGCTCCAGTTGAAGTCATCAGCGGTATAGCCCTGGGCGCGCAGGCCGATTTGCACCACGCGGTCGCAGTCCAGCAGGCCTTCTTCTACGGCGCGGCGGAAGGTGGTGCCGTGGGCGATTTTCTCGCCGAACATATGGTCGTTTACATCGGCGTGGGCATCGATATGCACCAGCCCGACCTTGCCGTGCTTTTTATGAATCGCCCGCAGGATCGGCAAGGTGATGGTGTGGTCGCCGCCCAGGGTCAGCGGGATTACGTCGTGCTCAAGGATTTCGTCGTACGACTCTTCGATGATGCGCACCGCATCCAGCAGGTTGAAGGTGTTGATCGCCACGTCACCGATATCGGCAACCGACAGCGAGTCGAACGGTGCGGCGCCGGTGGCCATGTTGTAGGGACGGATCATTACCGACTCGGCGCGAATCTCGCGAGGTCCGAAGCGGGTGCCGGGGCGCAGCGAGGTGCCGATATCCAGAGGCACGCCGATAAAGGCGGCGTCCAGGCCCTTGGCCGATGGCAGGTGCGGCAGGCGCAGCATGGTGGCGATGCCGGCGAAGCGCGGCATTTCATTGCCACCCAGTGGTTGATGAAGAATTTTGTCCACGGGAAAGGCCTCGTCGTTTGTTGTGGTTATGGCGGTCGATTCTGCGAAAGGCGCGTGGCGGGAAGAATCGCTGTGGGCAAATACTTAGTTCAGATTTTTCTAAACTAATGGTCCGGCTCGGGATAGACTTTGCACCATGCCCTCACCCCAACCCTCTCGCTTTGGGTGAGGGTCAGTCAGCTCCACCGCCTAACCAAAAGATGCCCGGAACGCCCATGGCCAACGCTTTACCCGATCTGAAACTATTGCGAATCTTCGCCAGCGTGGTCAGGCATCAGGGCTTTGCCAGTGCGCAGCAGGAACTCAACCTGTCGACCTCGGCCATCAGCACCTATATGAGCCAACTTGAAGCCAATCTGGGGCTGGTGCTGTGCCATCGCGGGCGCGGCGGCTTCAGTCTGACCAGCAAAGGCGAGCTGTTTCATCAGGAAACCCTGAGACTGCTGGGCGAGCTTGAAGGTTTTGAGCAGTATGCGGCTGCGCTCAAGGGGGAATTGCGTGGCACCCTGAACCTGGGAGTTATCGATTCCACGGTTAGCGACAAGGCTTTGCCTTTTGCCGAGGCGATTGGTGCCTACAGTCAGGAACACCCGGCAGTCCACCTGCACCTGTCGGTGATGAGCCCCTATGAACTGCAACTCGGCGTGCAGGACAACCGCCTGGACCTGGCCATTGGTGCGTTTTCTACGCGTATGAGCGGGCTGGTCTATCAGCCGCTGTATCGCGAGCAACACTGGCTGTACTGCAGCACGCGTCATCCCCTGTTCGCCGAGCGGCGCATCCCCGAGCCGGTCATTACCCAGCAGCGCATGGTCGGGCGCGGCTACTGGAGCCAGGCCGAGCTGGCACGCCACGGTTTCAAGCACAGCGCAGCGACGGTCGACAGCATGGAGGCGCAGCTGATTCTGGTGCTGTCGGGGGCTTATATCGGTTACTTGCCCGAGCATTACGCCGAGCCCTGGGTGGATAAGGGCGACTTGCGTGTGCTGCTGCCCGCGACCTTTGGTTATCAGGCGCCGTTTTCGATGATCGTGCGCCGTGGTCGCAGCCGTGAACCGCTGATTCAAACTTTTCGCGATTTGCTTAAAGCGCAACTTAATCAACCTTGAACGAGAGCTTTACCTTTATGTCACGCGTCCAATGCCCTCGCTGCTTGCGCCCGCAATCGCACTGTTTGTGTGAGCTGATTCCACAACTGCCCAGTCGTACCCGGGTATTGCTGCTGCAGCATCCGAGCGAGGTCAATCATGCGCTGAATACCGCAAGGCTTGCCGCCCTGGGTTTGATCAATGCAGAGCTGGTGGTGGGTGAAGTGTTCGAGGGCCTGGAAGCCTTGCTCAGCCCGCCGGGGTATCAGGCGCGGTTGTTGTTTCCGGGGGAGGATGCACAGTTGATTCAGGCGAGTGTTGCCTCGGGTGACTCTCGGCCGTTGCTGTTGGTGGTGCCGGACGGCACATGGCGCAAGGCGCGCAAGTTGCTGCACCTCAACCCGTTGCTGGCGCAATTGCCCCGGGTCACGCTGCCCGAGGGGGCGGTATCGCGTTATCGGTTGCGCAAGGCACCGGGGCCGGGTGCCCTGTCGACTCTGGAAGCCATTGTGCAGGCCCTGGAGATCATCGAGGCTCCGGCATCATTTGCGCCGTTGCTGCGCCCGTTTGAAGCGCTGATCGAAGGGCAGATCGAGGCGATGGGGGCAGAGACCTATCTGCGCAATCATGGCGACAAGTCTGTGTAATTGATTCCTGCAAGGTTTGGATTTTGTTAGCGCTACAAGACCTGTGGGAGCTGGCTTGCCTGCGATGGCATCTGCGCGGTTTGGCTGTCAGGCCGCGTCGCCTGCATCGCGAGCAGGCTCGCTCCCACGAATATCTGTGTATCGCTCAGGGTCTTTCGAGGGTTTTTTGCCGCAGGATGTAAATGCTCACCAGCACCGCGCTGGTCAGCATAAAGCCCCGCGCCCAGGGTAATGGCACCAGATAGCAGGACACGCCGATGCTCAGCCACATCAGGCCAATGGCGTAGACCTTGCCTTTAAGTGGAATGCCGTTGCCATCAAGGTAGTCGCGGATCCATGGCCCGAGCCGTGGGTGCTCAACCAGCCATTGATAAAAACGTGGTGAACTGCGCGCAAAGCAGGCGGCAGCCAGGAGCAGAAAGGGCGTTGTAGGCAGTACCGGCAGGAAAATGCCGATCACCCCCAACGCTACGCTCAGCCAGCCGATGGCAAATAGAACGTAGCGCAGCAACCGCGGGCGGTTGCTGAAAGAGGGCGGTGTCACTGAATCAATCAGTGGTGACGTGGCTTGAGGATCGCCGGTTTTTCGTCAGGTGCCTGGCACAGCAGGTACAGGGCGGTCAGCGCTTCCGGGATCTGAACGATCATGTCGTCCATCAGGTTGGCATCCTTGGCGATGTCTTCAAACTCTGGCTGATCATCGAACAGACCCGAACCCACCATGATAGGCAGCAGCATTTCGCTGACTTCTTCTTCGGCGGTTTCGAACCAGGCCGCTTCACGCATGAAGACGCCTTCCATAAAGCCGACACACCAGCCGCGCAGATCGGAATCATCCGGCTCGTCGCCCAGATCCAGATCGCATGGCAGCTCGAACTCTTCGTCGGACGCCAGTTGGCGAGCGATATGAGCCTTGAGCTGGATCAGCGTGCCTTCGATCTCGGCGCGTTGGGCATCGTCCTTGTAATGCGGGGCTTCAGAGAAGATCGCGTCGATCCACTCACGCTCAGGAACTTCTTCAGAGCAGATGGACAGGGCTGTCAGATAGCCGTGGGTGGCCACGTAGTCCAGCGCCTCGTCATGCAGCTCGTCGGCGTCGAGGAAGACTTGCAGGCGGGTTAGTTGCTCAGCGAAGGACATTAAAGTGCTACCTAGTAAATAAACGATAGCGAATTCTAGGCTTTCTTGAGCGCCCAAGCCAGTCGCAGGGCACATTTGCCATCAGTTTCCGGTTATCGCTGTTGCAATTACACCCCCCGCAGCGGGGGAGCGCTCGGGTATACTGCCGCATTTTGTGATGCCCTGCGATAAATGTAGCCCACTGGTGGCCTGTGCCCGAGCTTTTTCAAGTGCTTGCGGCCGTACCGGGTGGTGCTGGCGCAGGGGTGTTTCGGCGATTTCTGGAGTTTTTATGCTCGAACAGGCTCAACGCGTACTCAAGGACATCTTCGGCTACGACAGTTTCCGTGGCCGCCAGGGTGACATTATTGAGCGCGTGGCCAGCGGTGGTGACGCCCTGGTGCTGATGCCTACCGGCGGCGGCAAATCCTTGTGCTTCCAGGTGCCGGCATTGCTGCGCGATGGCCTGGCCGTGGTCGTTTCACCGCTGATCGCCCTGATGGACGACCAGGTGGCTACCCTTGAAGAACTCGGGGTAGCCGCTGCGGCCTTGAACTCGACCCTTAGCGCCGAGCAGCAGCGTGACCTGGCCAGCCGCATCAAGCGCGGCGAAGTCAAAATGCTCTATCTGGCGCCCGAGCGCCTGGTACAGCCGCGCATGATGGCGTTTTTGCAGAGCCTGGACATTGCCCTGTTTGCCATCGACGAGGCTCATTGCGTGTCGCAATGGGGTCACGATTTCCGCCCGGAATACCTGCAGTTGGGCCAGTTGGCCGAAGTATTCCCCAATGTGCCGCGTATCGCCCTGACCGCCACGGCAGACAAGCGCACCCGCGAAGAGATCGTCACCCGCCTGCACTTGCAGAATGCCGAGCGTTTTCTCTCGAGCTTTGACCGTCCCAATATCTTTTACCGCATCGTGCCCAAGGAGCAGCCGCGCAAGCAGTTGCTGGCGTTCCTGTCGGAGCGACGCAGCGACGCGGGCATCGTCTATTGCCTGTCGCGCAAAAAAGTCGACGAAGTGGCACAGTTCCTCTGTGCCCAGGGCTTCCCGGCCTTGCCATATCACGCCGGGTTGCCGAGTGATACCCGGGCCGCCAACCAGAAGCGCTTCCTCAACGAGGAAGGGCTGATCATGGTGGCGACCATTGCCTTCGGCATGGGCATCGACAAGTCCAACGTACGTTTTGTCGCGCATCTGGACTTGCCCAAGTCCCTTGAGGCCTATTATCAGGAAACTGGCCGGGCAGGGCGAGATGGCCTGCCGGCGGATGCGTGGATGGCCTACGGCCTGCAAGACGTGGTGATGCTCAAGCAAATGCTACAAAACTCTGAAGGCGACGAGCGGCACAAGCGTCTGGAGCACCACAAGCTCGACGCCATGCTGTCGCTGTGCGAAGAAACCCGCTGCCGCCGTCAGACACTGCTTGCCTACTTTGATGAAGAAATGCCGCAACCCTGCGGGCACTGTGACAACTGCGTGGATGGCGTGCAGACCTGGGACGCCACCGAACCGGCGCGTCAGGCGCTGTCGGCGATCTACCGTACTGGCCAGCGTTATGGCACCGGGCACCTGATAGACGTCCTGCTGGGCCGCGAAAATGAAAAGACCCGCAGCATGGGGCATCAGCATCTGTCAGTGTTTGGCGTCGGCAAGGATCGCAGCGAAGGTGAATGGCGCACGTTGTTCCGCCAGCTGGTGGCCCGTGGTCTGGCCGATATCGATATCGAAGGTTATGGCGGCCTGCGCCTGAGCGACAGTTGTCGGCCGTTGCTGCGCGGTGAAGTGACCCTGGAACTGCGTCGCGAGCTCAAACCGCAAACCTCGGTCAAAAGCAGCTCTGCCAGCCCGGCCAGCCAACTGGTGCGCGGCGAAGAGCGCGAGCAGTGGGAAGCCCTGCGTGCCTTGCGCCGCAAGCTGGCCGAAGAGCACGGCGTACCGCCGTATGTCATCTTCCCCGACTCGACGCTGCTTGAAATGCTGCGCAGCCAGCCCACCTCCATGGCCGAGATGGCCAGGGTCAGCGGCGTCGGTGCGCGCAAGCTGGAGCGTTACGGCGAGGCGTTCCTCGAAGTGCTGGGCGGGCAGGCCGAAACGCCCAAAGTGGTGGCCGATATCCGCCACGAGTTGATCAGCCTGGCCCGTGCCGGCATGACTCCGTTACAGATCAGTGGGCAATTGCAGTGTTCGGAAAAGAACGTTTACACCATGCTGGCTGAAGCTATCGGTCGTCAGGAACTGTCGCTGGAGCAGGCGCTGGACTTGCCTGAAGAGCTGATGGAAGAAGTGCAGGATGCCTTCCTCGATGGCGAAGGTGAGCTGCCGAGCGTGGCCAGTATCGCCGAGCAGTTCAAAGGTCGTGTACCTGAGGGTGTGCTGTATTGCGTGCGTGCGGCGCTGCAGTCGGAGTTCGAAATTTAACTTTTTCGTGAAAAATGTAACGATTCATTGACTTAGAGCCCTTGCCTATGTGCAAGCGCCATGCTTAGCTGACTAATAATTAGTTTCACTCTATTTTCAGTCTAATCATTGAGTTTTTTATGCCGTTAACCGATCAGCACCGTTTTGGTATGCAACTGGCCCAAATGTCTCGCGGGTGGCGTGCCGAACTGGATCGTCGCCTTGCTGGCCTGGGTCTGTCCCAGGCACGTTGGCTGGTGCTATTGCATCTGGCCCGTTTTGACGAGGCGCCGACCCAGCGTGAACTGGCCCAGAGCGTTGGCGTTGAGGGCCCGACCCTGGCCCGTCTGCTTGACAGTCTTGAAGCACAGGGGCTGGTGCAGCGTCACTCGGTGGTTGAAGACCGGCGTGCGAAGAAGATCGTCCTGAGTGATTCTGCCCGCCCGTTGATCGAACAGATCGAAGCCATTGCCACTGCATTGCGCCAGGAACTGTTTGTGGGCATTGATGAGGAAGAGCAACGCATCTGCCTGCGGGTTCACAAGCGGATTCTGGATAACCTCGAAAAGAACTGATGCTCCATACCCCCCCCTTCATCCCTTGGGGGAGCGGGCTTGCTCGCGATGGCATCACTGTGCCCTCTCTGAGGGATCGCGCTGCCTGCATCGCGGGCAAGCCCGCTCCCGCAGATGTTTGGTATTCAGCCGTTAAAACGTCTGCCCCAGGTTCAGATACAACGCCTTCTCGTCATCGTCGTTAAAGCCATAGCTGAAGTTCAGCGGGCCCAGCGGAGTGTCGAAGCCGATAAACACGCTGGCCGCATTGATGTAGCCGCTGTCGAACTCGTTGTCGTTGTTCCAGGCTCGCCCGCGCTCCAGCGATGCACCGGCATACAGCGGGAAATCAAATGGCAAATACGAACGCGGGGTGAGGCGGCGGTAATACACGGCGCGCATCAGGCTGATGTTCTGCCCCGAAATCGCATCTTCCCTGAACCCCGACAACTGCCGCGCGCCACCCAGCAGGAAGCTGGATGTCACCACATTGGCCTTGTCCAGCGTACGCCCGTAACGCCCGCCCAGAATCCAGGTGTCCGGCCCCGAACTCAGGGCCTTGTCCAGCTTGAACTCCCACTGGCGATAGCGCTCGTCCGAACCGATCCCCGGCTCGAACTGGCGCACGCTCAGCGCGATATCCTCACCCGAGTGAGGGAAGTACACGTTATCCAGCGAGTCGAACGAGTATTTAATGTCGTAGAAGCCTTCATTGAAGCTGGTGCTTGGCAAATCCTGTTCACCAATTCGTACATTGGCTTCGCCCCATGCCTCTCCGATACCCAGACGGATCTCGCCGCTGTTGCCGATTTGACGACCTAGATTCAGGCCAAAGCCGTAGCGTTCCAGGCGGTACTCGGCAATCGGGTCGTTATCGAGGATAGCCTCCACGTTCTGTGATCTGGCGTTGATATACGGCGCCACAAAGTAGCGTGAGCCCGCGTCAAGCGGTTGATAGAATTCGCTGTACAACTCTTGCTTGTCGCCAATCTGTACCCGGGTCAGCCATTCGGCACCGAGGGTGTTGATGCCGTTTATGCGGTAACTGGCGCCAAGATTGAATGCGCTGTCGCCGCGCATATCGTCGGACAGGTTCAGCCCCAGGCGCAGGTAGTCGGTACCGCTGCGCTTGCCCCGGGCGCTGATTACCAGGGTGCGCTCCTTGCCTTTGTGCACCACGCGGTATTGCACCTGATCGAAGTAATCCAGGCCGTACAGGGTGCCCATATCCCGTTGCAGGCGGCCCAGGTCCAACGGCTCGCCGATCGGCTGGCGAATGTAGTAGCGGATGACCGAATCGCCGATTTTCGAGTCGTTTTCAATTTTGATCGCGGTAATTACGGGGGTGCGTTCTTCGCCGGTTCGGGCGGCAGCGAGGCTTGCATCCGGGGTCTGGCGCAGGCTGGCGAGGCGTTTTTCAAGGATTTGCGTGGCCCGGTAGCCGGCGTTGATGATATCGGCCGAGCGGCCAAAGTCAGTAGTGCCATAACTGGCCAGCACGGGCTGGATCAAAATGTCATCTGGCTTGAGGGATGCCAGTTGCACTTCGGAGTTGCTGCGGGTCATCAGGGTGATGGACTGGTTAAGGATATCGAACACGGTGTTGAGTTCCTTGCGCCCGCGCAGCGGGGTGCCGATATCCACCACAATAACGATATCCACGCCCATTTCCCGGGCCACATCCACCGGTATATTGTCGACCATGCCGCCGTCGACCAGTAGTTGGCCATTGATTTCCACCGGGGCGAACACTGCCGGTATCGACATACTGGCGCGGATTACCTGGGGCAGATGGCCCTTGCGAAACACCACCTTCTCGCCATTGACGATATCCGTGGCCACGGCGCGAAATGGAATCGGCAGTTTGTCGAAGTCGCGAATATCGCTGCTGTGGGCCAGCAGGCTTTCCAGCAGCAAAGCCAGGTTCTGGCCCTGAATCACACCCAATGGCAGGCCCAGGCTGCCATCGTCGCGGAAACTGAGCTTTTGCTTGACCAGAAAGTCGCGGTCATCCTGCTTGCGCCGGAATGGCACATCTTCGCGCTCTGGCGCATCAGACAGGGCTTCTTTCCAATCGATGCTGAGGGCGAGCTTTTCCAGCTCATCGATCTTGTAGCCGGAGGCATACAGGCCGCCGATCACCGCACCCATGCTGGTGCCGGCGATGGCATCGATATGAATGCCTTGTTCTTCGAGGGCCTTGAGCACGCCGACGTGAGCCAGGCCACGGGCCGCCCCTCCGGACAGGACCAGGCCAACTTTCGGTTTGCCCGCTTCGGCGGCAAACAGCACCAGGGGGCAAAGACACAGGAGTAAACAGCTCAGCAGGCGGCGCATCATGAATCTCTGGGCAAGCGATAAAGGCGGCTATTATAGCGGCGCCTTTCTCTTCAAGAGCCTTTGAAATCATGTCGTCCAACAAAGCGGAAATTGTCATTACCTACTGCACCCAATGCCAGTGGTTGCTGCGCGCTGCCTGGCTGGCTCAGGAGCTGCTCAGCACCTTTGCCGATGATCTGGGTCGGGTTGCGCTGGAACCGGGCACCGGCGGGGTGTTTCGCATCACCTGCGACGGCGTGCAGATCTGGGAACGCAAGGCCGATGGCGGCTTTCCCGAGGCCAAGGTGCTCAAACAGCGGGTGCGTGACCAGATCGATCCGCAGCGCGACCTGGGGCATAACGACCGGGTTCAGTGAGCGGTGGCGTCCAGTGTCGCCTTGTCGGGTGCAGGGCCGCTGGCCATGCGGCTCGACACCACAATTGCGACAATAATCAGCACGCCGCCCAGCAGCATGCGCAGCGAAGGTGTTTCGTGGAACAGCAGCCATGCCAGGGTGATGCCGTAGACCGGCTCCAGGGCAAACACCACGGCGGCTGTGCGGGCCTTGATTACCGCAAGGCTGGCGACAAACAGGCTATGGGCCACCCCTGTGCACAGCACGCCAAGCAGGCAGATCCATAGCCAGTCCAGTGGGCGGACTGCGGTCAGTCCCGGGGCGGCAAAGGGCAGCAGGCACAACGCAACCACGGCGTTTTGCCACATGGCCGCCTGCACGGCGGGCACCCGCCCCGAGTTGGCGCGGTTGTTCAGCGACAGCAATGAAAACAGCAACCCTGAGGCCACTGACCAGAGCAGCCCTTCGGTGGCCTGGCTGGCCAGGTCAAAGCTTGGGGTGACCAGAATCAGGCCGATGCTGACCAGCACCACCAGCACGATTTCGTTGAGGCGAATGCGTTCGCGGAAAATCAGCCCCTCGAGGATCACGGTGAACGCCGGGAAGCTGGCAAAGCCCAGGGTCGCAATCGCCACCCCGGCGATTTTTACCGAGACAAAAAAACTGACCCAGTGCCCCGCCAGCAGCAAACCGCTGAGTAACAGGCTGCGGGCATCGCGCAAGGTCAATCGGTACCAGCCGCTACGCCTGGCCAGCGCGGCAAAGCCCACCAGGGCCAGCACGGCAAATGCGGCGCGGCCAAATACGATGATCGAAGCAGACGCGGCGGCAAGCTTGCCGAACACGCCGGTCAGGCCAAACAGCAAAGCGCCGATATGCAGGGCGCCGAGGGCAGTACGCGGAGTCATTGCAATCCTTGGATCAATACAGGCAAGGCGTGCAGTCTAAGGGGCGGGGCAGGGGGCTGTCTGTCGCGAAACGGGTGTCAGTTGTCGCCAGACTCGCGCCGCAGTACCGACGGCGAGGCGCCGAACTCGCGAAGCATGGCGGCGGCGAACGCGCTTTGCGAGCTGTAGCCGACGCGGTTGGCCACTTCGCCAATGGGCAAGGTGCTCTGGCGCAGCAGGGTCAGGGCGCTACGCAAACGGCGTTGGCGGATGTAGTCCATAGGTGTTTGCCCGCATTCGCTGATAAAACGGCTGTGCAAGCGGGCGCAGGATAAACCGGCAATCTGAGCCAGATCTGCGACCTGTAGCGGGTAGGCGGCGTTCTGCTCGATATAGGCTTCCAGCGCGGCATAGGGCAGGCGCTTGGGTTGCGGCCGTTCGCTGGCAAGGCTGTTCAGGCTGGCCAGTAGCAGAATCGCGCCCTGACGGCCAATCAGTGGATCACCCACCGGGCTGTTGGCGAGCCAGCTCACCAATTGCTGTTGCCTGGGGTCCAGGGGCAAGTGCCCGGCGCTGTCGAGCAGTCGGCGGCTGGCATCGGCGTGCTCGCCCAGGGATTGCCCGAGCCAGTTTTGCCCCGGCACATCGAGCACCAGGCAGTGGCTGCCTTGAGTGCTGCCGCATGTGTGATGGGCGCCGGCGGGGACAATGATCAACTGCTGCTGTTGCAACAGGCTGGCGCGCCCGTCCACTTCGAAGTCGAGCTTGCCGGACAAGCTGATCACCACCTGCGCATGCTCATGGCTGTGGGCAATCAGCTCCTGGCGGTAATGGCGCAGTGACAGGATCGATTCCATGGTGATCTCGTTTCGACTTATGCGGCTCTTGTGGGAGCGGGCTTGCTCGCGATGCAGGCGACAAGGTACATCAGGTAAATAAAGTCGATGCTATCGCGAGCAAGCCCGCTCCCACAGCAGGTTAGAGGCGTGTCTGGGTCAGTGCCGCCAAAAAGCCGGAATGCACAGTACGAACACGGTAATGATCTCCAGCCGTCCAAGCAACATGCCCAGCGACAGAATCCATTTGGCCGCATCCGGCAGACTGGCGAAGTTGCCGGATGGGCCAATGGTTTCACCTAGCCCCGGCCCTACGCCAGACACCGTACTGGCGGCACCGGTCAGGGCAGTCATCCAGTCCAGACCGAGCAGTGACAAGGCCAGCGCGATCACGCAGATGGTGATGGCGAAGAAGAATGAAAAGGTCAAAATCGAGCGTACGATTTCTTCGTCCAGGCGGTGGCCGTTGTACTTCTGTTTGATCACGGCGCGAGGGTGGATCAGTTGGTTAAGGTTGGCCTTGAGCAGGATATAGGCCACCTGAAAGCGGAAAATCTTGATCCCGCCAGCGGTCGAGCCCGAGCAGCCACCGATAAAACCCAGATAAAAAAACAGCATCAGCGAGAAATTGCCCCACAGGCTGTAGTCACCCAGGGCAAAGCCTGTAGTTGTTACTACCGAAGTCACGTTCAGCGCCACATGGCGGAAGGCATCCATGTACGGCATGTTGGTGGTCCACCACAGCCAGGCGCTGAGCACAATCCAGGTCACCAGCAGCAGGCCGAGCAGGCCTTGTACCTGCTGATCCTTGATCAGCGCCTTGCGATGGCCGCGCAGGGTGGCGACGTAGAGGGTAAACGGCAGGCTGCCCATGATCATCACGGCGATTGCCACCCAGTGCACCGCCGGTTGCGACCACTTGGCCAGTGACTGGTCGGAGGTCGAGAAACCGCCGGTGGAGATTGCCGACATGGCGTGGTTGATCGAGTCAAACACGCTCATGCCCGCCCACCAGAACGCCAGGCTGCCGAGGATGGTGATACCGACGTAAGTAGCCACGATCAGGCGGGCCACCATATGCGAGCGGGGCATGACCTTTTCGGAGCGGTCAGAAGATTCGGTCTGAAACAGGCGCATGCCACCGATTCGCAGCAGAGGCAAAATTGCTACCGCCATACCGATAAAGCCGATGCCACCGAGCCAGTGCAGCATTGAGCGCCACATCAAGATGCCCGGGGACATGGTGTCCAGACCGCTCAGCACCGTGGCGCCGGTGGCGGTAATGCCGGACATGCTTTCGAAAAAGGAGTCGGTATAGCTGATGTGCTGGGTCAGCAAAAACGGTAGCGCGGCGAAGATGCACACGATCACCCAACTGGACACAGTGAGCAGGTACATATCTCGGGGGCGCAGGTGAACCTGCTCTGGGCGCCCGGGTATCACCAGCGCCAAACCGGCGAGAAAGGTGATCAGGCTGGCCCACAAAAAGGACGGCAAGTCGCCCAGGTGGTCGTAAATCACCAGGGTCAGCATGGGCACGGCCATGCTGATCGCAAGCGTAATCAGGAAGATGCCGATAATAAAACCGATGATGCGTAAGGTCGGCAACGCCATGAAGTCAGCTCGGGCATGAAAGAGGGGCGCCATTCTACCTGTGGACTGGGCTATGTAAACCGCCAAGCCTTCGGGAGATACCGTTAGAATAGCCGCACATTTTCTTCAGGAGGTGGCCGATGGAGGCTCTCGACGCTTTGCTCAACCGTGTTTCTGCCCCGCGCCTGCTCGATCCGGCGCCGACGGCTGAGCAACGTGAAGTACTTTTTGCCGCCGCCTTGCGTGCGCCGGACCATGGTCAGTTGCGCCCTTACCGGTTTTTGACGGTTGAAGGCGCTGCGCGCAACCAACTGGGCGAAATCCTTGCCGAGGCCGTGCAGGCCGAGGGCGGCGAAGTGACGCAGGCGGCACTGGACAAGGCCCGCGCCATGCCTTTGCGTGCACCCCTGGTAGTTGTGGTGGTGGCCCGTTTGCAGGATCACTTCAAGGTGCCCAAGTCTGAGCAGTTGATTACAGCGGGCTGTGCGGCCCATGCCATTGAGCTGGCGGCTTTTGCCCAGGGCATTGGCGCGGTATGGCGCACGGGTGAACTGTCGTATGCCCCGTTGGTGGCCAAGGGCCTGGGGTTGGGCGAGGGTGAAGAGGTGGTAGCGTTCTTGTATCTGGGTACGCCGCAGAACGAACTGCGTACTGCGCCGAAGGTTGATAGCGCCGAGTTTGTAAAGGTGTGGTCGGTTAATTAAGAAGCATAAATATTCGTAGCTGGCGAAGGAACGAGGCTGCGTCCGGCGGCGCAGCCGTCGTAAATCAGGCGCCTTGGTGGGTCAGTTCTATTGAGTGCTCTGGTTTTACGACGGCTGCGCCGCCGGACGCAGCCTTCGTTCCTCGTCAGCTGCTACGCGATGGAGTTCAGTGCAGCCTTCACAGGTTGCCGTCAGGCTCCAGCGGCAACTCCAGGGTGGCAATAAAGCCGCCCTCGGGATGATTGCCCAGTACCAGCCGCCCGCCATGACGTTCTGCCGCACGGCGCGCAATCGCCAGCCCCAGCCCATGCCCGGCCGCTGTCTGGCCCGGAGCGCGGAAAAATGGCTCACCCAGTTGCGCCAGATATTCTTCGGCTACCCCCGGGCCGTGATCACGCACCTTGATGGTGATGTGTTCACCTTCACGCATTGCACTCAGTTCGATCGGCTGGCCAGGCGGGTTGAAGCGCTGGGCGTTGCGCAGCAGGTTGTCCACTGCGCGCTCGATCATTGTCGGCCAGCCATTGAGGCTCAATTGCGGCTCGGCATTCAGCTGTACCGCTTGTTCCGGCGCTGCCAGCGAAGCATCTTTTTGTACCGCGCCAAGCAGGCTGTTGAGGTCGACGTGCTCGGCACTGGCCTGGTCGGCATCTACCCGGGCCAGGGTGAGGATTTCGCTGATCAATGATTCCAGCCGGTCGCACTCGCGAGTCAGGCGTGGCCACAGCTTTTCACGTTCTTCAGGCCCGGCACGTTCAGCCAGGGCCAGGGCGATTTTCAGGCGGGCAAGAGGTGAGCGCAGTTCGTGGGATACATCACGCAGCAATTGGCGCTGGCTACCGATCAGGCTTTGCAGGCGGGCACCCATGCGGTTGAAGTCGGTGGCCAGTACGCCAAATTCATCACGCCGCGATGCCAGGCGCGCCAGGCTGTTCTGCTGATAGGTGGTTTGCCCCAGATCATGCACTGCCACCCGCAGACGGCTGAGCGGGCGGGTAATCGACAGGGTGACCAGCAGGCTGAACAGGGTCAGTACCACCAGTGCAATACCCAGCGCACTGAGTGGCCAGATCAGGCTCTGGCGGTGCCAGGCGTCCAGTTCCGGGTGCGGGATGCGATAAATCAGCAGATAGGTTTCGGCGGTGGTGGGGCTGGTGTATTCGACGGTCAGGCGGCGCCATGGCAGTTGATCCTGGCCAGGGCTGTGCCGTGCTTCCCAGGCCGCAGCCCGACGCGGGAAGGTGCCGCGTACCACAGGGTCGCCGCTTTCGTTCAGTACTTGCACATCAATATGGTGCCGGCGTTTGCGTCTTTCGAGGAAATCCTGCGCGGCATCGGCGCCTTTGGTTTCGTAAAGTTCAGTCCATTGCTGGGCCAGATTGGCGATCCCGGGATGACGGGAGAGGATCCAGGCGTCCTGATTGAGCATATGCCCCAGCAGGATTGACAGCCCTGCGACCAAGGCTATGGCCAGCCAGAAGCTGGCCAGAATGCGCCAAAACAGTGATCGCACGGGAATTCCTCACAGGTGATTGTTTGAAACGAGCAAAGCCCAACGGCGTGAGCCGTTGGGCCTGGTGACTGCGCGGATTATTGCGCTTTTGTAGCTTGCTGTGCTTTCCAGTCCTTGAATTCTTTCCATTCGGCCTGACGCTCGGCACGTTTCTTTTGCATCTCATCGAAACGTTTTTGCTGATCGGGCTTGAGCAAGGCACGGATTTCGCTCTGGGTTTTGTCGTGCTTGGCCTTCATTTCGTCTTTCAGGGCTTTCTGGTCGGCAGCTGGCAGTTTTTCCAGGTATTTCTCGACCAGTTGCTTGCGGTCATGCATTTGCTCGCCCATCAGCTTGCCGATCTGTTGACGCTGTTCGCGGGTCAGGTCCAGCTGGCTGTAAGGCGCATCGCCGCGGCCGTGGTGCTCGCCGCCGTGACGTGGGCCCATCTGGCCGTCACCACCAGGCATGGCCATTGCGACGGTTGGCAGAGCTGCAGCAAACATCAAAGCAATAAGAGTCTTACGCATGGTGTGTCTCCTTTGAATTTGGATTCCGGTGAATCCGGATGCGCCCAGTTTAGGGAGATCAAGGTCAAGCGCTGTCAATCGTGGGTAAAGCTTTGGTAAAGAGGGTTTTGCCGGGGATTTACAAAGGCTGCCAACTTCAGCCCTCACCTCAACCCTCTCCCTCCGGGAGAGGGGCTTTACTCAGGCGCTATAGAAATACCCGCGGCTGCGCAACGCGACGATACGCGGGCTGCCATCCGGGTGAGGGCCGATCTTCTTGCGCAGGTTGCTGATATGCATGTCCAGGCTGCGGTCATACAGGGTCAACTTGCGGCCCAGGGCAATCTGCGCCAGTTCCTGCTTGTCCAGCGGTTCACCCGGCTGGCGCAGCAAGGCTTCAAGGATGCGGCTCTCGGAAACGGTCAGGGTAATGTCGCGCTGGTCGATGGTGACCACGCCGCGCATCGGGCTGAAGCACAGATCGCCCAGCTCCATCTGGCTCGACACCGCGGCCGGGTGGCTGCGACGCAATACGGCGCGCAGGCGGGCCGTGAGCTCGCGAGGGTCGCAAGGCTTGGCCAGATAGTCATCGGCACCCAGCTCCAGGCCCAGAATACGGTCCAGCGGTTCGCCGCGGGCTGACAGCATCAGCACGGGCAGGTCGGGGTGGTCGTTGCGCAGTTGCTTGAGCAGTTCAAGGCCGCTGCCGTCGGGAAGCATCACATCCAGCACCACGGCATCGGGGCTGGATTCGCTCAGAGCCTTGCGGGCGCTTGCACCGTCGTGGCAGGCGCGAACCTGAAAGCCTTCCTGGCTCAACCAACTGACCAGCAGCTCACACAGCTCCTGGTCATCATCTATCAGTAACAGGTCGCTCATGACTTACTCGATTTAGCCGGTGCCGACGTTGTCTACGTCGGCCACCGGTAAAGATACAGGTTACGGCAGGACTTGCTTGAACGGCTTGACGTTGACATTGGCATACACGCCAGCGGCAACGTAAGGGTCAGCCGCAGCCCAGGCCTGGGCGGCGTCCAGGGACTCGAACTCGGCCACCACCAGGCTGCCGGTAAAGCCGGCAGCGCCCGGATCATTGCTGTCGATAGCCGGGTGCGGGCCGGCCAGCACGATGCGGCCTTCGGCTTTTAGCTGTTGCAAACGCTCAAGGTGCGCAGGGCGTGCTGCCAGGCGAGCTTCGAGCGAATGGGCGACGTCTGTTGCAATGATGGCGTAGAGCATGTCAGTCCTTGGTCTTGGGGGTGGTGGAGTCGGTGTCATGCAGATGGCGCGACAGGTAGATACCCTGGGCGATCAGGAACAATACCGTCATGCCCAGGCTGCCGAACACTTTAAAATCGACCCAGATGCTTTGATAGGTGAATGCAACGAACAGGTTGGCAGCGCCGCAGAACAGGAAAAACCCGATCCAGGCCAGGTTCAGGCGGGTCCACACGGCATCGGGCAGGCTCAGGGCGTGCCCCATCATGCGCTTGATCAGGACCTTGTCGCCGATAAAGTGGCTACCGGCAAAGGCCACTGCAAACAGCCAGTTCACCACCGGGGCTTTCCACTTGAGGAAGGTTTCGCTGTGGAAGGCCAGGGTCAGGCTGCCGAACAGCAGGCAGGCCACCAGGGTCAGCCATTGGCTTTTTTCCAGTTTGCGCTGTTTGAAAAACAGGATGCCGTAAACCACCAGCGAGCTGGCAATCAACATCGCCGTAGCGCTGTAGATACCCCCTACCGAGAGGCTGTGCCCGCCGATTTCGACGATGCGTGGCTCGATTTTGTAGACGATGAAAAACAGTAACAGCGGGATGAAGTCGATGAATTGTTTCACAGTGGCAGCCAGAAGCAGGATGTGACGGCATAATAACAAACATCAATGACAGCGAAAGCGTCAGCTAGAGGTTATTAAATCCCCGTGGAAATTGACTTGCATTGCCATAGCACAGCTTCCGATGGCGCTCTGGCGCCGGCGGTACTGGTCGCGCGTGCGTTCGAGAAAGGTGTGCGAGTCCTGGCCCTGACCGATCACGATACACTTGAAGGTCTCGACGAAGCCCGCGCAGCGGCGCAGGCGTTGAACATGACCTTGATCAACGGCGTTGAATTGTCCTGCACCTGGGGTGGGGCGACGATTCATGTGCTCGGTTACGGTTTTGATGTCAACGCCCCGGCATTGGTCGAGGCCATTGCCAAACTTCATGACGGCCGCTGGCTGCGTGCCGAAGAGATCAGCCGCAAGCTGGCACTCAAGGGCATGCCCGGCGCGCTTGAGGGTGCGCGGGCTATTCAGCAGACCCTGGGTGACAGTGGCAATGCCCCGGCGCGTCCGCACTTTGCCGACTTTCTGGTTGAGGCCGGTTACGTCAAGGACCGTGCAGAAGCGTTTCGCAAGTGGCTGGGTGCCGGCAAGCTGGGCGATGTAAAACTGCATTGGCCAACCCTGGAAGACACGGTTGCCACCCTGCGCGCAGCCGGGGCCTGGGTCAGCCTGGCACACCCTTCGCACTACGATTTCACCCGCAGCAAGCGCCGACGCCTGATTGGCGACTATATTCAAGCTGGGGGTCACGCTATTGAAGTGGTCAACGGGTATCAGCCAGCCGATCAGGTTGGCAGCCTGGCGATCCTTGCGCGTGAGTTCGGTCTGCTGGTCAGTGCCGGCAGTGATTTTCATGGTCCAGGGGGGTGGTCCGAGATCGGCGAATACCGTCCGGTGCCGGAAGACTTGCCGCCATTGTGGTGTCGATTCAAATATGACCAGCCCGCTGCCAACGTCTGAACAGGTAAACACTGTGAGTCAATTTTTCCAGATTCATCCGGAAAACCCACAACCGCGCCTGATCAAGCAGGCGGTTGAAATCATCAAGAAGGGTGGGGTGGTGATCTACCCCACCGACTCGTCCTACGCCGTGGGTTGCCAGATGGGTGACAAGAGCGCGATCGAGCGGATCAAGCGCCTGCGCAACCTCGACGACAAGCACAACTTCACCCTGATGTGCTGTGACCTGTCGCAGTTGGGGCTGTTTGCCAAGGTCGATACCGGGGTTTTCCGTTTGCTCAAGGCCCATACGCCGGGCCCGTACACCTTTATTCTCAACGCCACCCGCGAAGTGCCGCGCCTGCTGCTGCACCCCAAGCGCCGCACCATTGGCCTGCGGGTGCCGAGCCATCCGATTGCCCTGGCCTTGCTTGAGGAGCTGGGTGAACCGTTGATGAGCGTGACCCTGATCCTGCCGGGCGAAAGCGAACCGATGGAAGACCCGTACGAGATCCGTGATGCCCTGGAAAAACAGGTCGACCTGATCATCGATGGTGGTTTTGGCGGCAACAAGGCCTCCACCGTGATCAGCCTGGTGGACAGTGGTGATCCTGAAGTTGTGCGCGTCGGCTGTGGCGACCCTGAACCCTTTATGGTCGAGGCCTGATGTCTGACGTACAAGCTCCCGAGGTGCCAGACACCCAGGCCGGGGCCCAGCAAGAACTGTCGTTCGCCATGGTCTATGGCCAGGCGGTCATCGAAATGCCGCAAGACCTGTACATCCCCCCGGATGCACTGGAGGTGTTTCTCGATGCTTTTGAAGGCCCGCTCGATCTGCTGCTGTACCTGATCCGCAAGCAGAACATCGATATCCTCGACATCCCGGTGGCGGAAATCACCCGTCAGTACATGGGCTATGTCGAGCTGATGAAGACCGTGCGCCTGGAACTGGCCGCCGAATATCTGGTGATGGCAGCGATGCTGGCCGAGATCAAGTCGCGGATGCTGCTGCCGCGTTCGGCTGAGATCGAAGAGGATGAGGGCGACCCTCGCGCCGAACTGATCCGCCGTTTGCAACAATACGAGCGCTTCAAGGCTGCTGCTGAAGGGATTGAGGGGTTGAGCCGGGTAGGGCGCGAGATCTTTGTGCCCAAACTCGATGCCCCCGAAGCGCGGGCGCGCAAGCTGGTGCCGGATGTGGCGCTCGAAGAGCTGCTGATGTCCATGGCTGAAGTGTTGCGCCGTACTGACATGTTTGAAAGCCACCAGGTCAGCCGTGAGGCCCTGTCCACCCGTGAGCGCATGAGCGATGTGCTTGAGCGCCTCAAGGGCGGCGGCTTTGTGCCCTTTGTCGAGCTGTTTACCGCCGAAGAAGGCAAGTTGGGCGTGGTCGTGACCTTTATGGCCATTCTGGAACTGGTCAAAGAGTCGTTGATCGAGCTTGTGCAAAATGAACCCTTCGCGCCGATCCATGTGCGGGCAAGAGCCGAATAAAGAGCTGAAACCATGAATTTGACTGAACCCCGCGAGCTGGCCCCCTTGCTTGAGGCCTTTCTGTTGGCCTCGGGAAAGCCGCAAAGCCTTGAGCGCCTGTTCGAGCTGTTTGAAGAAGGCGAGCGCCCGGAACCGCCGGTGTTCAAGAAGGCCCTGGAGATACTGCGTAAATCCTGCGATGGCCGGGCCTTTGAGCTCAAGGAAGTTGCCACCGGCTACCGTCTGCAGATTCGCGAGAAGTACTCGCCGTGGGTCGGTCGCCTGTGGGAAGAGCGCCCGCAGCGCTATTCACGAGCGATGCTGGAAACCATGGCGCTGATTGCCTATCGCCAGCCCATTACCCGTGGCGAAATTGAAGATGTGCGCGGTGTGGCGGTTAACAGCCATATCGTCAAAACCCTGCTGGAGCGTGAGTGGATTCGCGTGGTGGGCTATCGCGACGTGCCGGGCAAGCCAGCGATGTTTGCGACCACCAAGGGCTTTCTCGATCACTTCAACCTCAAGAGCCTCGATGAATTGCCGCCGCTGGCCGAATTACGCGAGCTGGAGCCTGATCCGATCCTCGATTTCGACGACGCGCCTGTGCCGGCGCACCTTCAGGCCCTGGCCGACGAGAGCGCCGAGCCGGAAGAGCCGAAAGATGAAACCAGTTTCCGCACCTTGCTGACGGAACTGGACTCGATGGAGGAAGGTCTTAAAACCGACTTTGATGACTTGTTGCGCGACGTTGCACCAGTTGATGCTTCTGAGCCGGAGCCGGAGCCGGAGCCGGAGCCTGAAATAGAGTCGCAACCACAACCGCAGCAACCCTCTGCGGCCGAGCTGGCCCGCGAGCGATTGCGCGCTGCGGTGGCTGCACTTGAGCAGCGATCTGCTTTGAGCGATGAAGAGCTTGAGGCGCAGGCGCTGGCCGAAGCCATCGAGCAGGAGCGCCGAGAGCTGGAAGACTGACGCGCACCCCACCTGTTGTGGGAGCGGGCTTGCTCGCGATTGCATCTGCGCGGAGTAACTGAGACACCGTGCTGCCTGCATCGCGAGCAAGCCCGCTCCCACAATGAAAGCAATTGAGGTTTATCCATGACTTCAACAAAAGACCCCTGCATAGGCGTCTGCAAATTCTCCGATGACATCTGCATCGGTTGCGGGCGCAGCAAAGCTGAAATCAAAGGCTGGAAGAAACTCGGCAAGGACGAAAAACGTGCCGTGCTGGCCGAATCAGCCCTGCGTTTGCTGGCGCTTGAGGCCACCGGTCGGCGGAAAAACAAGTAGCCAGCCCACTTCGTGACCAGCCTTTGATGCGCAATGGCCAACATCAGCGTATGATTCGCGACCCTCTGGGGCTCAGCAGAGCCCCAAGGCCCATTTTTTACACTTCAGGCGCTCGCCTGATTTGACACACCGGGAGGTGCCCAGATGAAAGATCTCGACCCTAAAGACAGCCAGGAAATTGGCCCAGCAGGCGAAAAACTGCAAAAAGTCCTCGCCCGTATTGGCGTTGGCTCGCGTCGCGACGTAGAGAGTTGGATCAGCCAGGGCCGCATCAAGGTCAATGGCAAGGATGCAACCCTGGGTCTGCGCGTAGACCTGCACGACGCCATCTCCATCGATGGCAAGGTGATCAAGCGTGAAGAGGCAGCCGAATCGGTTCGCCGCGTGATCATGTACAACAAACCCGACGGCGAAATCTGCACCCGTGACGACCCTGAAGGCCGTCCGACCGTGTTCGACAAGCTGCCGCGTCCAAAAGAAGGCCGCTGGATCAATATCGGCCGTCTGGACATCAACACCACCGGTTTGCTGATGTTCACCACTGACGGTGAGCTGGCCAACCGCCTGATGCACCCTTCCTACGAAATGGACCGTGAATACGCGGTACGTGTACGTGGTGAAGTGGATGACGACATGATTGCGCGCCTCAAGGCTGGCGTTGTGCTGGAAGACGGCCCGGCGCGTTTCACCGACATCAAGCAGGCTCCGGGTGGCGAAGGCTTCAACCACTGGTACCACTGCGTGGTGATGGAAGGGCGTAACCGTGAAGTACGTCGCCTGTGGGAATCCCAGGGCCTGGTGGTCAGCCGCCTGAAGCGCGTGCGTTTCGGTCCGGTGTTCCTCAACTCCGACCTGCCGATGGGTCGCTGGCGCGAAATGAGCCAGTTCGAAGTGGACATCCTCAGCGCTGAAGTCGGCCTTACGCCGGTTGCCATGCCTGAGATGAACGCCAAGAGCAAAGACAAGCTTGAGCGTATGCAGCGCAAGTCCTCGCGCCCTGTGGCCCGTGGTGACCGTGTTGCCCGCGTTCTGCGCCCGGCTGAGGGTGCTCCGTTGGCTCCGCGCCCGGCACGTCAGCCGCATATCGAAGGCGAGCGCCCGGGGCGTCCTGCCCGTGACGAGGCTGCGCGTCCTGCACGCAAGCCTGCAGGTCGTACTGATCGTGTGCCAGCAGGTCGTGGTGCGCCGGTTGCTGAGCGTCCGAGCGAAGTGAACAAGCGTCCAACCAAGCCAAGCCGTTCCGGCCCCAAGTTGGTTGACGATGCACCGTCGGGCAAGCGTCGTGGCGCCCCGGCCGGTTCCGGCCAGCGTCCAGGCTTCGGTCGTCGCAAGCCGCAGTAAGCGTTAACGCTGTACAAAAAAACGCCAGCCCCTCGGGGCTGGCGTTTTTTTATGCCCGCGAAAAATAAAATCAGGTGGCAATATTTCGTTACGGGTCGTAAAAAATACAATACGAATTCAACCACTTACCGACTCTAAACCCCTGAAAACCCCTGTCTGTAATGAAAATCTTCCGACTTTTACAGATTTCGGACACTTTCTGCCGATCAGGCGGCTTGTTTCGTCTTGCAATCGGCTGTGTGATGGGATCTTGCCTTCGTGCGGGTGTACAATGCGCCGCGTTTTAACTGTGACTCAATTGCGTACCCGCGCATTTTGCGCCGTTTGGTTTACACCCAATGGCCAAAACCTCAAGGCTATCCGCCTTGATAATTCCGCAATGCCACAAGCGTTGCGGGTTCGATTTCGTCACAGATAAAAACAAACAGGTGACGCATGACTCGTGAAACAACCTTGGATTCCTGGCGTCTGCGCTGGGGTTTGATTTGTGTTGTAGACCCTTCGATCACTGCCTCTGGTGCTCAAGCTACATCGCACTGAATCACATCAAACCTTGTGTGGGACCTTTTCAATGAGTGGAAATACCTCGCATTCGGGCGAGCTTAAACGCGGCCTGAAAAATCGTCATATCCAGTTGATAGCCCTCGGCGGCGCGATTGGTACTGGCCTGTTCCTCGGTTCGGCCGGGGTGCTGAAGTCGGCCGGCCCGTCGATGATCCTGGGTTATGCGATCTGCGGCTTTATCGCGTTCATGATCATGCGCCAGCTCGGCGAAATGATCGTCGAAGAGCCGGTCGCCGGCTCCTTCAGCCACTTTGCCCATAAGTACTGGGGCGGATTCGCCGGCTTTATGTCGGGCTGGAACTGCTGGGTGCTGTACATTCTGGTAGGCATGTCGGAACTGACCGCTGTCGGCAAGTACGTACACTACTGGTGGCCGGAGATCCCGACCTGGGCCTCGGCAGCAGCCTTCTTCGTACTGATCAACCTGATCAACCTGACCAACGTCAAAGTGTTTGGCGAGGCCGAGTTCTGGTTTGCGATCATCAAGGTGGTGGCCATTGTCGGCATGATCGCCCTAGGCAGCTACCTGCTGGTCAGTGGCAGCGGCGGCCCGCAGGCATCGGTGAGCAACCTGTGGGAACACGGCGGTTTCTTCCCTAACGGGACTACTGGCCTGATCATGGCCATGGCCTTTATCATGTTCTCCTTCGGCGGCCTGGAAATGCTCGGTTTCACCGCAGCAGAAGCCGACAAGCCACGCACCGTGATTCCCAAGGCGATCAATCAGGTGATTTACCGCATCCTGATTTTCTACATCGGTGCTCTGGTGGTATTGCTGTCGCTGACCCCGTGGGACTCGTTGCTTGAAACCCTCAATGCCGGTGGCGACAGCTACAGCAGCAGCCCGTTCGTACAAGTGTTCTCGATGCTGGGCAGCAACACTGCCGCGCATATCCTCAACTTTGTGGTTCTGACCGCGGCGTTGTCGGTGTACAACAGCGGCACCTACTGCAACAGCCGCATGCTGTTGGGCATGGCGCAGCAGGGCGATGCCCCGAAAGTGCTGGCCAAAATCGACAAGCGTGGCGTGCCGGTCAACTCGATCCTGGCCTCGGCTGCGGTAACGGTGATTGCAGTACTGCTCAACTACCTGATGCCCCACGATGCACTGGAACTGCTGATGTCGCTGGTAGTGGCCACCCTGGTGATCAACTGGGCGATGATCAGCTTCTCGCACGTCAAGTTCCGTCAGCACATGGACAAAACCCTGCAGACGCCGCTGTTCAAGGCCCTGTGGTATCCGTATGGCAACTACATCTGCCTGGCATTTGTAGCGTTTATTCTGGTGATCATGTTGCTGATCCCGGGGATTCGCGTGTCGGTTTACGCGATTCCGGTGTGGGTGGTCTTTATGTGGGTGTGCTACCTGATCAAAAACAAGCGCGCGGTGCAGGCCTCGGCTGCGGCTTACAGTTCAGCCAAATAAGCTGAGCGATAAACACCACAAACCCGGCCATTGCGCCGGGTTTGTTGTTTGTGGGGTATCCTGCACGCCTTGAACACGGACTTATTTTAGATGCTGGTGATTTCCAACAACGTGCATATCCCTGATGCCGAGATCGAATTGACGGCGATTCGCGCCCAGGGGGCGGGCGGGCAGAACGTCAATAAAGTCTCAAGTGCCATGCATTTGCGTTTTGATATTCCCAACTCGTCGTTGCCGGAGTTTTACAAGGAGCGGCTGCTGGCGCTGCGTGACAGTCGCATCACCAGTGATGGCGTGCTGATTATCAAGGCCCAGCAGTACCGGACTCAGGAGCAAAACCGCGCCGATGCGCTGGAGCGTTTGCTGGAGTTGATCGTAAGCGCGACCAAGGTCGAGAAAAAACGCCGCCCGACCAAGCCAACCCTGGGCTCGAAAAAGCGTCGCCTGGAATCCAAGACCAAGCGCGGCAGTATCAAGGCCGGGCGGGGCAAGGTGGACTTTTAAGCTGGGCTTTTTTACCCGGCGCGCGCAGCCTGAGCCTGCCGATACAGATAAACACTCAGCAACAACCCGCTAAATGCCGCCAGCGCTGCAAACAGAAAGATCGAGGCAAAGCCAAAGCCTGCGGCCACGGCGCCCACCAGCGGCCCGGTGATGCCCAGTGACAGGTCGATAAACAGCGAATACGCCCCCACCGCCGCACCGCGGCTGGAAGCGGGCACCAGGTTGACCGCTTCAACCCCCAGCGCCGGGAACACCAGCGAGAAGCCAAAACCGCTCAAGGCCGCCCCGGCCAGGGCCAGCTCCGGGTTGGGCGCCAGCCACAGCAACAACAGGCCCAGGGTTTCGACGCTCAGGCAGGCAATTGCCACGCGAAATCCGCCGATACGATTGATCAAATTACCGAAAAGCAGTCGTGCACTGATAAAACTGGCGCCAAACAGGCTCAGGCACAGTGCTGCGTTTTCCCAATGATTGGTCGCGTAGTACAGGGTGATAAAGGTGGCGATGGTGCCAAAGCCGATCGAACCCAGGGCTAGCCCGGTGCCGTGGGGCAGCACTCGCCCGAGCACATGCAGGAACGGCAAGCGCACGCCGCTGACAATCGGCGCCGCCTGTTTTGGCCAGGCCAGTAGCACGCCCAGTGCGCCCAGGAGCATGATGCTAACCCCCAGGCTCCACATGCCCAGTTGGCCGACCATCACCACGCCCAGCGGCGCGCCAATGGCAATCGCGCCGTAACTGGCAATGCCGTTCCAGGAAATCACCTTGGCAGTGTTTTGTGCGCCCACCCGGCCAATGCCCCAGCCGATAGAGCCGGAGCCCACCAGGCTTTCCGCGCTGCCCAGCACCAGCCTGCCGATCAACAGGCTGGCAAGGCTCCAGGCCGGCATGCTGGTCAGCCAGGTCGACACCAGCATAAACACGCCACTCAGGCCGCAGCCGGCCAGGCCAATCATCACGGCGCGCTTGCTGCCCCGGGTATCGATGATGCGGCTGGCATACGGGCGGCTGAGCAGGGTGGCCAGGTACTGCACGCTGATCACCAGTCCGGCGATAACAGTGCCGTAGCCAAGGTGGTTGTGTACGTAACCTGGCAGTACGGCCAGCGGAATACCGATATTCAGATAACCGATAAAGGTAAACAGGACGATGGAAACCACTTGCAGCGTGATTGCCATGGGGCGCTGTGTTTCAGGCATGGGGTAGGGGTCCTGCGGGGTGCGGTTGGGGCAGATTACAACGGTGCAACCAATTGTGTCGCGATTAACGCAGCCAGGGCGTTTTCCTGGGTGCCGAAACGCTTGAGCAGGGCGGCTTGCTTCTCGGGGCTGAGGCGCTCCCAGAGGTCGATCATTTTCTCGGCGGTGCCGATCAGGACGCTGGCCTGGGTTTCGCTGAAGGTGTCAGTCACGCTTGAATCCGCAAATAGGGGGGTGGAGCAATTGTGTCAGACGGTGTGAAAAACAGGGCGCTTTTCGCACCGTCTGATTGTGGACCGTCAGTCTTCGCTGTCGGCCTGGAGGCTTTCAGAGGCCTCGTCCAGTGCGGGGTTTTCGCCACTGGTGTGTTGCGGGGTTGGCTGCTCGGTTTCGTGCAGGCTTGGGAAGGGGAGGTTTGGGATCTCGTGCATCGTCGCGCTCCTCGTAAGGTGTGTTTTAAGTAGCTTGCTAAGGATACAGGAGGGAGTGTGACAATTTGTCTTTTTATTGCGTCTGGGGAGAATTTAAACGAACTGTGGGAGCGGGCTTGCTCGCGATGCATGCGACGCGGTCTTTCAGTCAGACCGCGGTGCTGCAATCGCGAACAAGTCCGCTCCCACAGGGTGCATAGGGTTGCTCTTAGCGGGTACACACCTGCGCAATGGCCTTGGCCAGCAGGCTCAGGCGGGTGCCGTCGACACCGGCCATATTGGCGCGGCCGGAGCCGACCATGTACACGCTGTGTTTCTCGCGCAACAACTGCACTTGTTCCTGAGTCAGGCCGGTGTACGAAAACATCCCGCGTTGCTCATTGATATGGGCAAAGTGTTCCGCCAGCCCGAACGGCGTCAGGGCTTCGACCAGACCGCTGCGCAATTGCGCGATACGGCTGCGCATGGCTTCCACTTCGCTGATCCACAGGTTTTTCAACTGTGCATCACCGAGGATGGTAGCCACCACGGCGGCGCCATGATCCGGCGGGTTGGACCACAGGTTGCGGGCCAGATAGGCCAGCTGGCTGCGGATATCCGTCAGTTTTTCGGCATCGTTGGCGCATACGATCAAGGCGCCGACCCGTTCGCGATACAGGCCGAAGTTCTTCGAGCACGAACTGGTGATCAGCAACTCAGGCAGTTCGCGGGCGAACAGGCGAGTTGACCAGGCATCTTCCTGCAATCCATCGCCAAAGCCCTGGTAGGCAAAGTCGATTAGCGGCAGTAATTCGCGACGGCGTACTACGTCCAGTACCTGCAGCCAGTCCGCCTGGGACAGGTCGAAACCGGTCGGGTTGTGACAGCAGGCGTGCAGCAACACCACGTCGCCCTTTGGCGCGTGCTCCAGCGCTTCGAGCATGGCTGCGACATTGAGCTTGTTATCGCTGCCCACGTAGGGGTAGTGACTGATCTTCTGCCCGGCTGCGGCAAAGATGGTTTCGTGGATCGGCCAGGTCGGATCGCTCAGCCAGATGCCACGGCCCGGCAGGCATTGCGCGATAAAATCGGCGCTCAGACGCAGGGCGCCAGTGCCGCCCGGGGTCTGGGTGGCGCCTGCACGTTTGCCCGCCAGCAGCGGCGAATCTTCGCCCAGCACCAGCTCGCTGATCAATTGCCCGAAACGGCTGTCGCCATGGCCGCCGATATAGGTTTTGGTCTGCTGCTGGTCCACCAGGCGTTGTTCGGCCTGTTTGACCGATTGCAGGATCGGCGTCAGGCCATTGGCGTCTTTATAGACGCCCACGCCCAGGTCGAACTTATCCGGGTTAGTGTCCTGTTGATAGGCGTCCATCAAACCGAGAATCGGGTCGCCCGGTACCCGACCAATGTCGGCAAAGTGCATTACTTGCGACCTTCGGCAGTTTTGGCCACTTCGTCAGTGCGCGCAGCCATGATGAAGTCGTTGCGGTGCAGGCCTTTGATCGAGTGGCTCCACCAGGTCACGGTGACCGAGCCCCATTCGGTCAGCAGGCCCGGGTGATGGCCTTCGGCTTCAGCGATTTCGCCCACGGCATTGGTAAAAGCCAATGCGAATTTGAAGTTCTTGAACAGAAAGACCTTTTCCAGCTGCATGATGCCGTCGCGAACTTCGATGTTCCAGTCAGGGATCTGCTTGATCAGCATCGGCAGTTCTTCGTCGCTGACTTGTGGGGCATCGGCGCGGCAGGCTTCGCAGTGGGCTTGGTTCAGTGCGTTCATGGTGTATTCCTGAATTCGGTTTTTATTGAGGTGTAAAAGACGTTTAGGCAGCTTTTGGCTTTGGCGCGAACTTGGGTGCATGCAGCCCCATGGTCATGCCTTTTTCGACCATGACCATAATGTCTTCGTGGGCCAGGTCAAACAGCCGCTTCAAGTCCGGCAGGACAAAATACAGCGGCTGCAAGATATCGATGCGATACGGCGTGCGCATGGCTTCCAGCGGATCGAAGACCTGATGTTCCGGTTCTGCGGACAGGCTGTAAACCGTTTCTTTAGGCGATGACAGAATCCCGCCACCATAGATGCGCTTGCCTTCGGGGGTGTCGACCAGGCCGAACTCGATAGTCATCCAGTACAGACGGGCCAGGTACACCCGTTGTTCCTTGCTCGCTTGCAGCCCCAGTTTGCCGTAGGTGTGGGTGAACTCGGCAAACCACGGGTTGGTCAGCAGCGGGCAGTGGCCGAAGATCTCGTGGAAGATGTCGGGCTCTTGCAGGTAGTCCAGCTCTTCTGGGGTGCGAATAAAGGTCGCTACCGGGAACTGCTTGTTGGCGAGCAATTCGAAGAAAGTCTGGAAGGGGATCAGTGCGGGCACCCGGGCAACTTGCCAGCCAGTGGTGGCACCGAGTACCTGGTTGATTTCGCTCAATTGCGGGATGCGGTCGTGGGGCAGGCCGAGTTTTTCGATGCCTTGCATATATTCAGGGCAGGCACGGCCTTCGAGCAGTTTCAGCTGACGGGTAATCAGTGTGTTCCACACCCCGTGTTCGGCAGGTGTGTAGTCGATAAAGCCATTGGCATCAGGCTCACGGGCGACGTATTTCGTGTGCTTCATGGGGCTCTCCGCAAGAAAATCGTTTTTATTATTCGGTGTTGTTGCGATGTCTTAGTGATACCCCAAGTGATTGCGTCGTGCAGCTAGCCTAAAGCCGGTAATGCTGGGATGATGGGCCTTATTCGTAAAGTATTCGTTACGGACTGAAGAATGGGTTGTCATTCTTGAGCATGCGACAGTGAAACTGTCACAAAATCGTGACGATGAAATGCCCCTAAGGGCAAAAAACAATTCCCTTTGTGATCAGGTGTGGGAGCGGGCTTGCTCGCGATGGCATCAGCACGGTGTGTCAGACAAATCGCGCCGTCTGCATCGCGAGCAAGCCCGCTCCCACATTTAGATCTCCATTGTCAGTTATTCCCGAGCCCTGCCCATGCGTATCAAAGTCCACTGCCAAAACCGGATTGGCATTCTTCGCGACATTCTCAACCTGCTGGTTGCCTATGGCATCAACGTCAAGCGCGGTGAGGTGGGGGGCGACCAGGGCAATGCGATCTATCTGTATTGCCCGAATCTGATCAATCTGCAGTTCCAGGCCCTGCGGCCGAAGTTTGAAACCATTGCCGGAGTATTCGGGGTCAAGCGTGTCGGCCTTATGCCCAGCGAGCGTCGGCATATGGAACTCAACGCTTTGCTCGGCGCGCTGGAGTTTCCGGTGCTGTCCATTGATATGGGCGGCTGCATCGTCGCTGCCAACCGCGCAGCCGCGCAGTTGCTCGGGGTGCGGGTAGATGAGGTGCCGGGGATTTCCCTGTCCCGTTATGCCGAAGACTTCGACCTGCCTGAATTGGTGCGGGCCAACAAATCGCGGATCAACGGCCTGCGGGTCAAGATCAAGGGGTTGGTGTACCTGGCTGATATCGCGCCGCTGCAACTGGAGCACGACGAAAGCGAGGCGATGGCGGGTGCCGTGCTGACCCTGCACCGTGCCGACCGCGTGGGCGAGCAGATCTACAATGTGCGCAAGCAGGAGCTGCGCGGTTTTGACAGCATCTTCCAAAGCTCAAAAGTCATGGCCGCTGTAGTGCGCGAAGCCCGGCGTATGGCGCCGCTGGATGCGCCGCTATTGATAGAAGGCGAAACCGGCACCGGCAAGGAATTGCTGGCCCGGGCTTGTCACCTGGCCAGCCCGCGCGGGCAATCGCCACTGATGGCGCTCAATTGCGCAGGCTTGCCCGAGTCGATGGCCGAAACCGAATTGTTCGGCTACGGCCCCGGTGCTTTTGAAGGGGCACGGGCCGAGGGCAAGTTGGGTCTGCTGGAACTGACGGCGGGCGGTACGTTGTTTCTCGATGGTGTGGGCGAAATGAGCCCGCGCTTGCAGGTCAAATTGCTGCGCTTTTTGCAGGACGGTTGCTTTCGCCGGGTCGGCAGTGATGAAGAGGTGTATCTGGATGTGCGGGTGATGTGCGCCACTCAGGTCGACTTGTCCGAGCTGTGCGCCCGGGGCGAGTTCCGCCAGGATCTCTATCACCGGCTTAACGTGTTGTCGCTGCATATTCCACCGCTGCGCGACTGCCTGGACGGGCTGGAGCCACTGGTCGAGCATTTTCTCGACCAGGCCAGCCGGCAAATCGGCTGCGCGCTGCCGCGCCTGGCACCTGCGGCCATGGATCGCCTGAGCCACTACCATTGGCCGGGCAATGTGCGGCAGTTGGAGAACGTGCTGTTTCAGGCGGTGTCGCTGTGTGATGGCGGGGTGGTCAAGGCCGAGCATATTCGTTTGCCGGATTATGGCGTGCGTCAGCCACTGGGTGAGTTTTCGCTGGACGGTGGGCTGGAGCAGATTGTCGGGCGTTTCGAAAAGGCGGTGCTGGAGCAGCTTTATTCCGAGCATCCCAGCAGCCGATTGCTGGGCAAGCGCTTGGGGGTTTCCCACACCACCATCGCCAACAAGCTGCGTGAGCACGACATTATCAAGCCGGGCAAGGAAACCTGAGCCTTTAAACATTTACTGGTGGGAGCGAGCCTGCTCGCGATGGTATCGCCGCGGTGTGCCAGACAAATCGGGTCGCCGGCATCGCGAGCAAGCCCGCTCCCACAGGTGTTGCGTCGTCTGGCAGGCCATTGCTTGCCGCTACCGGCATAACCCCGCCGTCTAACCCCGTCTCTCAGCACCTCTCCAACTTCCCGCAAGCCCAGTCAAACCGGCCTTTACCACCGTCAAAAAATAGTTGGTGCGCAAATTGCTTTAGCCACTGCAGTACAGCGGTGGGCGGCAAGCGTCCGTCAGACAGAGGAAAGACTGTGGACAAGTACCTTTATGTGGCAATGACCGGCGCCAGTCAGAACGCTCTGGCGCAAAAGGCCCATGCCAACAATCTGGCGAACATCTCGACCAACGGTTTTCAGCGCGACCTGGAGCAGGCGCGTTCGATGCCGGTGTTTGGCGACAGCTTTGCGGCGCGGGCCTTTGCCATGAGCGAGCGCCCGGCGACCGATTTCAGCCCCGGTGCCATGGTCGAGACCGGTCGTGATCTGGACGTGGCGGTGTCCGGCGATGGCTGGCTGGCCGTGCAGGCCCCCGATGGCAGTGAAGCCTATGTGCGCACCGTCAGCATGAATGTCGACGCCCTGGGCATCCTGCGCGCCGGCAACGGCATGCCGATCATGGGCAATGGCGGGCCGATTGCAGTGCCCCCCCAGCAGCAGATCGAAGTCGGCGAAGACGGCACCATCAGCATCCGCGCCCAGGGCGAAGGCCCGCGGGTGATGGCGCAAGTGGACCGGATCAAGCTGGTGCAGCCGGACCTGAAAACCATGAGCAAGGGCCTCGACGGCCTGATCCACACCAATGACGGTCAGCCCGCTGCGGCGGATGCCAATGTGCGGGTGACCTCGGGGTTTCTGGAGGCGAGCAACGTCAATGCGGTCGATGAAATGACCTCGGTGCTGGCGCTTTCCAAGCAGTTCGAACTGCATATCAAAATGATGAATACCGCCAAAGAAGACGATCAGGCCATGACTCGCGTCCTGTCCATCAGCTAATTATTTGAACGCAGCGCCGAGAAACCGGCGCGCGAGGAGAGCAGCATGCTTCCGGCACTATGGGTTGCAAAAACAGGTCTGGCTGCACAAGACACCAACCTGACCACCATTTCCAACAACCTGGCCAACGTGTCGACCACGGGCTTCAAACGTGATCGCGCCGAGTTCCAGGACTTGCTCTACCAGATCAAACGCCAGCCCGGTGCCCAGTCGACCCAGGACAGCGAGCTGCCCTCGGGCCTGCAACTGGGTACCGGCGTGCGTATCGTCGGCACGCAAAAGAACTTCGCCGCCGGTAGCCTGCAAACCACCGAGCAGCCGCTGGATATGGCCATCAATGGCCGTGGCTTTTTCCAGATCATGCAGCCAGACGGGACTACGGCCTACACCCGTGACGGTACCTTTCACCTGGACTCCAACGGCCAGATCGTCACCGCCAGCGGCTTTGCCCTGGAACCGGCGATTGTGGTGCCTGCCGATGCGCAGACTTTCACCGTAGGCCAGGACGGTACCGTGTCGGTGACCATTGCTGGCACTGCGGCTGCGCAAGTGATCGGCAACGTGCAAACCGCCGACTTTATCAACCCCGCCGGTCTGCAGTCCCAGGGCGGTAACCTGTTCCTCGAAACCGCCTCCAGCGGCGCACCGCAAATCGGTACTCCGGGCCTCAACGGCTTTGGCCTGACCATGCAAAGCATGCTGGAAACCTCCAACGTCAGCACCGTGGAAGAAATGGTCAATATGATCACCACGCAGCGCGCCTACGAGATGAACTCCAAAGTCATCTCCACCGCTGACCAGATGCTGTCGTTTGTGACGCAAAACCTGTAATTACGTGAAATAGCGGGAGAGCTCATGAAGCGCTTGTTTTCTGTTCTGGCACTAGGCGCCATTACCTTTGTGGCCGGTTGCGTCAGTCCGCCGCCGCGGGCCAACGATCCGTACTACGCACCTGTGCTGCCGCGTACGCCGCTGCCGGCTGCGGCCAACAACGGCTCGATTTACCAGGCCGGTTTCGAGCAGAACCTGTACAGCGACCGCAAGGCGTACCGTGTCGGTGACATCATCACCATCACCCTGAACGAGCGGACCCAGGCGAGCAAAAATGCCAACTCGGCCATCGGCAAGAACAGCAACACCAGCATCGGCCTGACCTCGTTGTTCGGCAGCGGCCTGACCACCAATAACCCGTTGGGCAGTGGCGACCTGAGCCTGAATGCCGGTTACAGCGGCAGCCGTGCCACCAAGGGCGATAGCAAGGCCGGGCAGGGCAACAGCCTGACCGGTTCGATCACCGTGACCGTGGCCGATGTGCTGCCCAACGGCATCATCGCCGTGCGCGGCGAGAAGTGGATGACCCTCAACACCGGCGACGAACTGGTGCGCATTGCCGGCCTGGTCCGTGCCGATGACATCGCCACCGACAACACCGTGTCGTCGACCCGCGTCGCCGATGCGCGCATTACCTATTCGGGCACCGGTTCATTTGCCGATGCGAGCCAGCCGGGCTGGTTTGACCGCTTCTTCCTTAGCCCGCTGTTTCCTTTTTAGTGATGACTTTCGCCATGCCCAACCTCAAGCATCTGCTGGCAGCCGTGTTGCTGTTGTCGACCTCCCTGGGCGCCCACGCCGAGCGGTTGAAAGACATCGCCAGCATTTCCGGCGTGCGCTCCAACCAATTGATTGGTTATGGCCTGGTTGTCGGGTTGAATGGTACGGGCGACCAGACCACGCAAACCCCATTTACCCTGCAGACCTTCAACAACATGCTGTCGCAGTTCGGTATCAAGGTGCCGCCAGGGTCGGGCAATGTGCAGCTTAAAAACGTCGCGGCGGTGTCGATCAGTGCCGATTTGCCAGCGTTTGCCAAGCCGGGGCAGGTGATCGATATCACCGTTTCCTCCATTGGTAACTCCAAAAGCCTGCGCGGCGGTACGCTGCTGCTGACACCGCTCAAGGGCATCGACGGCAATGTCTATGCGGTGGCCCAGGGCAATCTGGTGGTGGGCGGCTTTGATGCCGAAGGCCGTGACGGCTCGAAAATCACCGTCAACGTTCCCTCGGCCGGGCGCATCCCCGGTGGTGCCTCGGTCGAGCGTGCCGTGCCCAGTGGGTTTAACCAGGGCAACAGCCTGACCCTGAACCTCAATCGTTCGGACTTCACCACAGCCAAGCGCATTGTCGACAAGATCAACGACCTGCTCGGTCCCGGCGTGGCCCAGGCCATCGACGGCGGCTCGGTGCGGGTGACCGCGCCGCTGGACCCAAGCCAGCGCGTCGATTACCTGTCGATCCTGGAAAACCTCGAAGTCGACCCGGGCCAGGCGGTGGCCAAGGTTATTATCAACTCCCGTACCGGCACCATCGTGATCGGCCAGAACGTCAAGGTTTCGCCGGCCGCGGTGACCCACGGCAGCCTGACCGTGACCATCACCGAAGACCCTATCGTCAGCCAGCCCGGCCCCTTGTCCAACGGTGAAACCGCCGTGGTGCCACGCTCGCGCCTGAATGCCCAGCAGGAAGCCAAGCCGATGTTCAAGTTCGGCCCGGGCACCACCCTGGACGAAATCGTGCGAGCGGTGAATCAGGTGGGCGCAGCGCCAGGTGACTTGATGGCGATTCTCGAAGCACTGAAACAGGCCGGCGCCTTGCAAGCCGACCTGATCGTGATCTGAGGCTGACAGCATGGATATGTCCAAGACCGCAGGATTGGGTGGCAGCGATTCGGGAGCCTTTACCGACCTCAATCGTCTTAACAACCTGAAGGTCGGCGACCGCGAAAGCGATGCGAACATGCGCAAGGTTGCGCAGGAATTCGAGTCGCTGTTCCTTAACGAAATGCTCAAGTCGATGCGCTCGGCCAACGAAGTGCTGGGCAAGGACAACCCGCTCAACACCCCGGCGGCCAAGCAGTATCAGGAAATGTACGACCAGCAGCTGTCGGTGACCTTGTCCCGCCAGGGCGGCGGTATCGGCCTGGCCGATGTGCTGATGCGCCAGATGTCGAAAAACAAATCCGCAGTGCCGGGGGAGGCTGCGGCCACCACCGCATTGAACGCTGAAGTCAAAACCCCGGCAGCCACCAACACGGCCGATAGCCCGTTTGTGCGCTCCAATGGCCAGCGTGCGCTGTGGGCTTCGCGGGTCGATGTGGCTCCGAGTGCGACCCAGGGTGCGCATAAAAACGATATGGCCATGCTCAACCAGCGCCGTCTGGCGTTGCCGAGCAAGCTGACGGATCGGCTGCTGGCCGGGATCGTGCCTTCGGCGGACCCTGCGCGTTCCACCCTGAACACCGGCACTGTGCCAGGGCGTACTTCGCCGGGGCTGGATGCCGTGCTCAAGGGCAGCCGCCAGCCGATGCTCAGCGCCAGTGGCGCATCAGGGCGGATGCAGATTTATGGCCGTGCCGTGGCCCAGCCACCATTGGCGCCGGCCAAGCAGGCGTTCGAATCACCGGATGCCTTTGTCGCCACCATGCTGCCGATGGCGCAGCAGGCTGCCGACCGGATTGGCGTCGACCCGCTGTATCTGGTGGCGCAAGCTGCGCTGGAAACCGGCTGGGGCAAATCGGTGATGCGCCAGCAAGATGGCAGCAGCAGCCACAACCTGTTTGGCATCAAGGCCACCGGCAGCTGGCAGGGCGCGCAGGCGCGGGCCATCACCAGCGAGTTCAAGGGCGGGCAGATGGTCAAGGAAACGGCGGACTTCCGCTCCTACGACTCGTATCAAGACAGCTTCCACGATCTGGTGACGCTGTTGCAGAGCAACAATCGTTATAAAGAAGTACTCAACGCGGCCGATAAACCGGAGCAGTTTGTGCGCGAGTTGCAGAAGGCCGGTTATGCGACCGACCCTGAATACGCGAGCAAGATTTCGCAGATAGCCAAGCAAATGAAAACCTACCAGAGCTACGCCTCGACGGGTTCTCTCACGAATTTATAAGGTTTGAACCATGGCGAGTTTGATCAACATCGGGATGTCGGGGCTGAACGCCAGCCAGGGCGCATTGGCTACTGTCGGCAACAACATTGCCAACGCCAATACCTCGGGCTATTCGCGTCAGCAAATCGTCCAGGGCAGTGGCGCGTCGCAACAGGTGGGCGGGGTGTTTATCGGCACCGGCACCACCCTGGCCGACGTGCGCCGTGTGTACAACGCCTACCTCGACGCCCAGTTGCAAACCACCACCTCGCTCAACGGCGATGCCCAGGCCTATCTCGACCAGATCGGCACGGTCGACAAACTGCTGTCGGATAAAAACACCGGTGTTTCGGCCGCCCTCAGCAGTTTTTTCTCGTCCTTGCAGACGGCTGCCGCTACTCCGGGTGATGTGTCGGCTCGCCAGTTGCTGCTGACCAGTGCGCAAACCCTGAGCAACCGTTTCAACTCGATTTCGTCCCAGCTCAACCAGCAGAACGAAGGCATCAACAGCCAGCTGGACACCCTGACCTCGATGGTCAACCAGCACACGGCCACCATTGCCTCGCTGAACAAGCAGATTGCCCAGGCCACCACCGCCGGCAACACCCCGAACAACCTGCTGGATGCACGTAACGAAGCGGTGCGCACCCTTAACGAGCTGGTCGGGGTAACGGTCCAGGAACACGACAACGTTTACGACATCACCCTGGGCACCGGCCAGAGCCTGGTGCAGGGCACCACTTCCAACACCATTTCGGCGGTGCCGGGCAAAGTCGACAAAAGCCAGTTCGGCATCCAGATCAACTACCAGCAATCGAGCTCCGATGTGACCTCGGTGCTTAGCGGCGGCAAGATCGGCGGTCTGCTGCGCTATCGCGACGATGTGCTGGCGCCGGCAATGAACGACCTGGGACGCACCGCAATCGTGGTTGCCGATGCGATCAACAAGCAGCTGGGCCAGGGCCTGGACGCCAACGGCGAGTTCGGTTCGTCGCTGTTCAACAGCATCAACAGTGACAAGGCCATCACCCAGCGCAGCCAGGCATCGAGCAGCAACAGTGCCGGTTCCAGCAACCTCAATGTGAGTATCAGCGACAGCAGCCAGCTGACGGCCTACGACTATAAGGTGACCTTCACCAGCGCGACTGAATACACCATTCAGCGCTCCGACGGCGAGGCGGCCAAAGGGCCATTCAAACTCGGCGACAAGCAGGAGATCGACGGCTTTACCCTGCAACTGCCCAAAGATGGCGTAGTCGCAGCGGGCGATACCTTCAAGGTCAGCCCCACCCGCAGCGGCGCGAGCAATATCGGTGTGCAGATGAGCGATGCCAATAAGTTGGCGTTCGCTGGGCCATTGGTGGCCGGGGCGGGCGGTTCCAATACCGGCACCGGTGCGGTGGGTGGCCTGAACCTGTCAGCGGCGCTGGATATTTATGGCGGCGTCAATCTGGGCAAGTCGCAAAGCGATATTGAAGGTGCGATGCCGGTGCGTATCGCCTTTGACGAGGCTGCTGCCGATGGCACCCAGAGCTATCGGGTGCTGAACGAAGCGGGTAAGGAAATCGGCAAGGGCAGCATCGTGCCGGGGCAGGACAACAAGGTCACCATCAATGTGCCCGTCACCAACGCTGACGGCAGCACCACCAATGTGGGCTTTGATACGGTGATCAGCGGCTCGCCAGCCAAGGGCGACAGCTTTGATATCAAGTTCAACAAGGACGGCAAGGCCGACAACCGCAATGCCAACGAACTGTTGGGCCTGCAAACCAAGGCCACGGTCGGCGTAGGCAAGGACGGCACTGGCGGCGTCAGTGTGGGTACCTCCTATAGCCAGTTGGTGTCCAATGTCGGCGGCAAGGCCAGCCAGGCGGCGGTCGACGGCACTGCCAACGGCGCGGCCCTGGCGTACGCCAAGGAAGTGCGCAACTCGGTGTCCCAGGTCAACCTGGATGAAGAGGCGTCCAACCTGGTCAAGTTCCAGCAGTACTACACCGCCTCGTCGCAGATCATCAAAGCGGCGCAAGCAACCTTCAGCACGCTGATCAACAGTCTTTAAGGGAGCCCGCGACGATGCGTATTTCAACTTCGCAGTTTTTTGAATCGACCAGTGCCACCTACCAGAACAACTTCTCGTCGGTGGTCAAGACCCAGGGTCAGATCGACTCTGGCGTGCGCATCCAGACTGCCGCCGATGACCCGGTGGGCGCGGCGCGCCTGCTGCAACTGCAGCAGCAGAAAGACATGCTGGGCCAGTACTCCACCAATATGAACAGCATCAAGGCGTCATTGGGTGCTCAGGAAGCGGTGCTCGACAGCATCAACACTGCCCTGCAAAAGGCCAGTGAACTGGCCCTGGGCGCTGGCAGCGGCAAGAGCGATGCGGATCGTACGGCCATTGCCAATGAACTGGGCAGCATCGAAGACCAGGTGTTCAGCCTGCTTAACAGCAAGGATGCCTCGGGCAACTACATGTTCTCCGGTTCCAAAACCGACACACCGCCTTACACCCGTAACAACGATGGCACCTACAGCTATCAGGGCGACGATACCCAACTCAACCTGAAAGTCTCCGACACCCTGACCCTGGCCAGCAGCGACACGGCCAAGAGCATCATGGAAGGCGCGACCAATACCGGCCGCACCCAGGCCATCTTTGTGCCAGGGGTGGACGCCAATGGTGAACCGACCGTCAACGATGGCAAGCTTACGGTGTCTGCTGGCCTGGTAACTTCAAGCCCGGTATTCAACAAGAGCTTTGCCGAAGGCCAGCCGTACACGCTTAAATTCAGCAGCAGCACCCAGTACACCGTGACCGACCGTGACGGCAACGACCTGACCTCGCAAATGGCGGGCAATGGCGTGTTCGATCCGACCAAGGATGGCTCGCAGAGCATCAGCCTGCGCGGCGTGTCGTTCGACATCACCCCCAACAGCCTCAAGGATATCCCGGCGGCGGAGCGGGATGCGGCAGTGGCGGGGCGCACCTTTACCCTGGAAGCCAAGGCGGACACGTTCAATGCCTCGCGCACGCCGGGCAACACCTCGACGGCGCAGCTCACCGGTTCAACCGTGACCGACCCCAAGGTTTACGCCGACAGCTTTCCGAGCAATGGAGCGGTGATCAAATTCACCAGCGCCACCGAATACGAGGTGTATGCCCAGCCGCTGACCGCCGACAGCAAGTCGATAGCCCAGGGCAATGTGGCTGACGGCGCGCTGGGGGTTGATTTCAAGTTTTCCGGCACGCCGGAGGCGGGCGACCAGTTCGTGGTCAACCGCAATAACCATCAGAGCCAGAATGCGCTGGACACCATCAGCCAGCTGCGCAAGGCGCTGGTGATCCCCAGCGACAAAGACCCGCTGGCCCAGCAGACGCAAAAAGACGCGATCAACTCGGCGATCGGCAACCTGAAAAACGCCAGCGCCGGGGTCGACAGCGCCCGGGGCTCGATTGGTGCGCGCTTGAAGGCAGTAGACGTGCAGGCTGACGAAAACATCAGTCTGGGCCTGGCCAACGACTCCACCACGGCGGCGATTGGCAACACCGATACGGCCGGGGCCGCTATCCAATTGGCGTTCCAGAAAGCCATGCTCGAAGCCTCGCAGCTGGCCTTCGTCAAAATCTCCCAGCTGAGCCTGTTTAATCAGCTTTGATTGGCGACAGCACTCCTCTCCTGTAGTCGCTGACGAGGAACGAAGGCTGCGATTGAAGACACAGTCTTAGCCAGACCGGCTACTGCGGTGTTTCTGAAATACCGAGGGTGAATAGATTACGAGTGCTTCGCCCTCGATCGCAGCCTTCGTTCCTCGTCAGCGACTACAGGCCAATCGCTGTGTTCTCGTAATGTTTTGTATAAAACCACACAAAATAGCGTGACCTATGAGTCATAACGGGCATCTTCACTGTATCGTGTGAAATGTACGGGCGGGTGCCGGGCCTTTTTTGGGCTGTTTTGTTTATTTTTATGCACCCACACAAGCCCTTTTATTGTCAGCGCCCCTCGATTGTGCGAGCGGGTGATCTCCAGCTATTCAGTATTGGGAAGCCACAATGATTGGCATTAAAAGCATCGCCAGTTACGTGCCAGCAAGCGGTGTAGACAACTACGCGCAAGGCGCGAAGTTCTCCAAGGACGAAGACTTCATTCTGGGCAAGATCGGTTCGGCGTTTCTGCCGCGCAAAGATGCCGACCAGGAAACCTCGGATCTGTGTGTAGAAGCAGTAAACGCACTGTTTGCCAACAATCCGCAGCTTAAACGCGAATCCATCGACGCGTTGATCGTCGTCACCCAGAACGGTGACGCCGAAGGCCTGCCGCACACGGCCGCCATCGTGCAGGACAAACTGGGTCTGCCGACCCACGTTGCTGCCTTTGATATTTCCCTGGGTTGCTCGGGTTATGTCTACGGCATCTACGCGATGAAAGGTTTTATGGAAGCCACGGGCCTGAAAAACGGCCTGCTGATCACTGCCGACCCGTACTCGAAAATCGTCGACCCCGAAGACCGCAACACCACCATGCTCTTCGGCGACGCCGCGACCGCTACCTGGATGGGCGAAGACGCCCCCTGGCAGCTGGGCAAGGCCAAGTTCGGTACCGACGGCTCGGGTGCGCCGCACCTGAAAGTCAGCGATGGCGTGTTCTTTATGAATGGTCGTCAGGTGTTCAACTTCGCGCTGCTTAAAGTGCCTGCGCATTTGAATGAACTGCTGGAAGAGTCGCAGCTGACTTCGCAAGATATCGACGCTTTCTGCATCCACCAGGGCAGTGCGGCGATTGTCGATGCAGTGGCGCGTCGTTTTGAAGGCGAGCCGGAGAAATTTATCAAGGATATGGTCGAGACGGGTAACACCGTGTCATCGAGCATTCCGCTGTTGCTGGAAAAGCATGTGATGGAAGCCACCTGGAAGCGCGTAGCCCTGAGCGGCTTCGGCGTGGGCCTGTCGTGGGGTTCGGCGATTATCTATCGCCCATAAGCTGCAAGCCGAAACACAAAACGCCCGTGGCCTTAAAGCCATGGGCGTTTTGCGTTATGTGCCCGGCGAAAATCTCTTGTGGGAGCTGGCTTGCCAGCGATGCAGGCAATTCGGCCTGCCTGAAGAAATCAGCTGATGCCATCGCTGGCAAGCCAGCTCCCACAGGAGTTTGCATCGACGCTAACCCCCTGAAATACAAGGCATGGCCCCTAGCCAGCAAAAAAAAACAAAATAACCCTCAAGCAACCGGCATTCACGACGATAACTATTACGAAGGTTCTCTAGGCCACACCCGGCGGTTGCCAGGGCCGGAAGCCGCAGTATTCATCCAATGAGGATTTCGTCATGGCTTTATCAGTAAACACTAACGTCACGTCCCAGACCGTTCAGAAGAACCTGAACAAAGCCGGCGACTCGTTGAGCACCTCGATGACCCGTCTGTCTTCCGGCCTGAAAATCAACAGCGCCAAAGACGACGCTGCCGGCATGCAGATCGCCAACCGTCTGACCTCTCAGGTTAAAGGCATGACCGTTGCCATCGCCAACGCCAACAACGGCTCGTCGATTGCACAGACTGCTGAAGGCGCGATGCAAGAATCGACCAACATTCTGCAACGTCTGCGTGAACTGGCCCTGCAGTCCGCGAACGGTGATAAAAGCGCGGATGACCGTGCATCCCTGCAGCAAGAATTCACAGCGAAAGTCGGTGAGCTGACCCGTATTTCGTCTACCACCACTTTCGGTGGTCGTAACCTGCTGGACGGTTCGTTCCAGAACCAGGCTTTCCAGGTCGGTGCTGATGCCAACCAGACCATCTCGTTTGGTATGAGCGATATCAGTGCTACTGGTTTGAAAGGTTCTTATGGTGAGGCGAATGCGTCCGGTGGAGTAAATGAGCTGTCTGCGACTGTAGTTGGTGGTTCTAACGATGCTGCCAAATTCAAGACTGCAGGCGCTGTGGCCTTTACTTCGGTCGCGGCCCAGACTTTAACCATTAATGACACAGATTTTGATTTCGCTATTGGAACTAAAGTTGGGGAAGCGGTTACAGCGATAAATAAGCAGTCTGCTTCTACAGGTGTCACTGCTTCCTTGGACTCAACAGGCACGAAATTGAACCTGTCGTCCGACGCTACATTCAAAGCTAAGGGTTCTACTGCAGAATCTGGTTATGGTACGGAGTTGACTGGTACTGTAGGTGGTGAAATTGGAGAAATTAATGTCAACGGAGTCAAAGTTGATATTGAAGCAGGTAAGACACTTGCTGAAACGGCAGGACTGATCGCTGCAGAGAAAACTAAAACAGGTGTAGATGCATCTGTTAAAGATGGCCGATTGGTTCTTACTTCGACTGATGGCAAGGCTATCAATCTTGCCGATGGCGCGGGTACGGATGGTCCAGGTTCGCTTTCCAAGCTGGGCCTGACAGCAGGCAGTACTCAAGCCAAGCTGACCAATGATACTTCCGTATCTTTCAATGGCGTAGAAGTGAAGTTCAAGAAAGGCGATTCGATGGACACCATCGTTTCTTCGATCAACAGCGCAAGCACGGGCGTAACTGCCAGCAAAAATGCTGACAACACGCTGAAGCTGTTCTCTACCAAGGACATCACCATTGCTGACGGCAGTGCGGGTACTGGCCTGGCTTCTTTGGGCCTGACAACTACTGCTAAAACCACCACCGCCAACACCGTTGAAACAACCGTTTCCGACTTGAGCGTGTTGACTGCCGAAGGCGCTCAACAAACCATCCAGGCCCTGACTGGCGCAATCCAGCAGATCGATACCCAGCGTTCCGCACTGGGTGCCGTACAAAACCGTTTCGACAGCACCGTATCCAACCTGCAAAGCATCTCCGAGAACTCGACTGCTGCCCGTGGTCGCGTACAGGACACTGACTTCGCATCGGAAGCTGCTGAGCTGACCAAGCAACAAACCCTGCAACAGGCCGCTACCGCGATCCTGTCCCAGGCTAACCAGCTGCCATCCGCTGTAATGAAGCTGCTTCAGTAAATTCGGCGCTTGGTTGATAACGGAAGGGCGCGTTTACGTGCCCTTCCGTTTTTTCAGTGTTGAGGTGATGACATGGACATAAGCATCAAGCTGAATGCCGCTTACCCGAGTGCCGCCGGATTACCCAATCCCGCGCCAGCACCGGTTGCAACAACCCAACCAGTCGTGCCCCCGGCCCCGGTGACAGGCAAGCAGCCTGAGCGCGCCGAGCTGGAAAAAGCTGTTAGTGACATACAAGAATTCGCACAGTCCAACCAACGCAAGTTGGACTTTTCAATTGATGACACCACGGGCGTGATGGTGGTCAAGGTGATCGCCTCCGACAGCGGTGAGGTGATTCGCCAGCTACCTTCAGAGGTGGCCTTGAAATTGGCGCAAAATCTGGCTGATCCCCACAGCCTGCTTTTTCAGGCCAAAGTATGAAGGTGGCATGAATTGTGATGCTGTCTGCTTCCTCGGTCTTGCTCGTCAAAAAAGCGTAAGCCCATAAAGCGGCAGCCCGGACAAGGAGAATACAGATGGCCAGTTCTACGATTACCGGTGTTGGTTCGGGTTACGACACCATCGGCATTGTAAAAGCCTTGGTAGACGCTGAAAAAGCGCCCAAGCAAAGCCAGATTACCGCGCAACAAAAAGACACCACCATTCAATTGTCCGCTGTGGGCACGGTAAAAGCTTCGCTCGAAACCTATCGCGCAGCTATTGCCAAGCTCAATAGTGTCTCCAGCTTCAACGGCCTGGCCGCTACGTCGTCTGACGAAAAAATCTCCAAAGTCACCATTGATGACAAGGCCTCCAGCGGTATCTATGCGCTTGACGTTACCAAGTTGGCAACCGCGTCAAAAATCACCAGCAAGGTGTTTGAGGGTGGCACTTCCTCGGTGGTTAACTCGGGCACAGAGCCTACGACCCTGACCATTTCTCAGTCCGGTTCTGACTACAGCGTGTCGATCCCTGCAGGCGCAACCCTGCAGCAGACCCGTGAAGCGATCAACACGCAGTTGCAGTCCAAGGGCATCAGCGCCAACGTTTTGACCGACGCCAATGGTTCACGTCTGGTTATTGGCTCGCAGACCACGGGCAAGGGCACCGATATCACCATCAGTGGTGATTCCGCGTTGTCGACCGGGTATGACGCCGGTAAAGCACCGGTGAATGCTGAATACACCATCGATGGCATCGCCATGGAGTCATCCAGCAACAAGGTTACCTCTGCCATCAGTGGCGTGACTCTGGAGTTGATTGATACCAAAGCGTCCACCATCACCGTTGCCTCCAATACCGCGACGCTGAAAACCTCGGTGCAGTCGTTTGTCAGTGCCTACAACGCGCTGCTGACCAGCATCAACACGCAAACCAAGGTCACCGCTACCGGTGATGCGGCAACCACCACCTCGGGCGCATTGACCGGCGATGCGTCGATGCGTCAACTGGTCAACGGCATTCGTAATGAGCTGCTGCAAAACTCCGGCTCATCAAGTATGGGCAACTTGTCCCAGATGGGTATCAGTACCGACCAGAAAACCGGGCTGCTGACTCTCGATGACAAGAAGTGGGACGCCGCAGTGGCAACACCCAATGGCGCATCTGAAATTGCCAAGGTGTTTGCTGGTGATACCGGACTGGTTGCGCGCATGACCAAGGCGACCGATAGCTATGTGGGTACAACAGGGCTGCTGGCGAGTCGCGTTACTGACTTGAATAGCAAGCTGACGGACCTGACCACTCAGCAAGCGGATCTTGATCGGCGCATGGAAAGTATGAAGGCCACTCTGACCGCCAAGTACACGGCCATGGACACCATGATCGCCAAAATCAACGCCAGCAGCTCCAGCATCATGACCACCCTCAATTCCTTGAATAACCCTAAATCCGACTGATTTCGCTCGGCCTCAGCGCTAAAGCTTTGCCCGTATCAGTCGATAAAAAGATCAAGAACCAGCCATTTTTGCCTGTCACCGTAATGAGGTAGAAACATGAACCCGATGCGCGCCCTTCGTCAGTACCAGAAGGTCAATTCCCACGCTCAAATCTCCGAAGCCAGCCCCCATCGCTTGATTCAGATGCTGATGGAAGGCGGCCTGGATCGCATGGCCCAGGCCAAAGGCGCGATGAGCCGTGGTGATATCCCGCAGAAGGCGATGTTGATCACCAAGGCCATCGATATCATCACTGGCCTGCGTCAGGGGCTGGATGAAGACAAGACCGATGACAAGGCCGCTCTGGAGCAACTGGACAGCCTGTACGAATACATGGCCGTGCGTCTGACCCTGGCCAATGCCAAAAACGACCCGGAAATCATCGATGAAGTGGCTCGCCTGCTGATCACTGTAAAAAGTGGTTGGGATGCCATCGCCCCGCAATAAGCCAGAGGAGTGCGTCATGAGCCAACTGCAACGAATTCAGGAAACCCGTGAAGCGCTGATTGATGCTCTGGCTGAGCGCAATTGGGATGCCATCGGCGAGTTGGACTCGGCCTGCCGGGTGTGTGTCGAGAATGTGCTGGATGAAGCGCCGCTGGATGAAGCCGTGCTGCGCGAAAATCTGGAAGGGCTGTTGGTGGTGTATCGCATGCTGCTGGAGGCAGCAACCGATGAGCGTCAGTCGGTTGTTGAGCAGATGGGGCAGATCAATCAAGCAAAAAATGCGTCAAAGGTTTACCATCTATTCGGTTAAGGCCTAAAGAATATATGGTTAATCGCGTTTTAAACCGCCATAAATTTGACTCTACTCAGTTTTTTGACTTAACTAGTGCGTTATTCTGTATTCAGTCGTCTTAGATATCCAACAGGGTTAGGACGTCTACATATGTCCTGCCATCCGGGGCATTGAGTTGACTAGGGAAGTTGCTATTGCATGTGGCGTGAAACCAAAATTCTGCTGATCGATGACGATAGCGTCCGCCGCCGCGACCTGGCGGTGATCCTGAATTTTCTTGGCGAAGAAAATTTGGCCAGCCCTAGCCACGAGTGGGAGCAGGCCGTCAGTGCCTTGTCGTCCAGCCGTGAAGTGCTCTGCGTGCTGGTTGGCACGGTGAGTACTGCGGGCGGGCTGTCAGGGTTACTTAAGACACTGGCCGAGTGGGATGAGTTCCTGCCGATCATGCTTTTAGGTGAAGTTTCTGCACTTGACCTGCCTGAAGACCAGCGCCGCCGGGTGCTGTCCAGCCTCGAAATGCCCCCCAGCTACAGCAAACTGCTTGATTCCCTGCACCGTGCCCAGGTCTATCGCGAGATGTATGACCAGGCCCGCGAGCGCGGCCGTCATCGTGAGCCCAACCTGTTTCGCAGCCTGGTCGGTACCAGCCGGGCGATTCAGCATGTGCGCCAGATGATGCAGCAAGTGGCCGATACCGATGCCAGTGTGTTGATCCTTGGCGAGTCGGGTACCGGCAAGGAAGTGGTTGCGCGCAACCTGCATTACCACTCCAAACGCCGTGACGCGCCGTTTGTGCCGGTCAATTGTGGGGCCATTCCTGCCGAGCTGCTGGAAAGCGAGCTGTTCGGCCATGAGAAGGGTGCCTTTACCGGGGCGATCACCAGTCGTGCCGGGCGTTTTGAGCTGGCCAATGGTGGCACGCTGTTCCTCGATGAAATCGGCGATATGCCGCTGCCGATGCAGGTCAAACTGCTGCGTGTTTTGCAGGAACGGACCTTTGAGCGTGTGGGCAGCAACAAGACCCAGTGCGCCGATGTGCGAATCATTGCCGCGACCCACAAAAATCTCGAAAGCATGATTGAGGTCGGTGCCTTCCGCGAAGATCTGTACTACCGCCTCAACGTATTCCCGATCGAAATGGCGCCCCTGCGCGAGCGCGTCGAAGATATTCCGTTGTTGATGAACGAGTTGATTTCGCGCATGGAGCACGAAAAGCGCGGTTCGATCCGCTTCAATTCGGCCGCCATCATGTCGCTGTGCCGCCATGCATGGCCGGGCAATGTTCGCGAACTGGCCAACCTGGTGGAGCGCATGGCGATCATGCATCCGTACGGGGTGATTGGCGTCGTTGAGTTGCCGAAAAAATTCCGCTACGTGGATGATGAAGACGAGCAACTGGTCGACAGCCTGCGCAGCGATATGGAAGAGCGTGTGGCCATCAACAACGCCGCCACTGATTTTGTGGCCAGCGCCAATGCCTTGCTGCCGCCAGAGGGCCTGGACCTCAAGGACTACCTGGGCGGGCTGGAGCAGGGCCTGATCCAGCAGGCGCTGGACGATGCCAGTGGCATTGTGGCCCGTGCGGCCGAGCGCCTGCGGATTCGCCGTACCACCCTGGTGGAAAAAATGCGCAAATACGGCATGAGCCGTCGCGAAGGCGAAGAGCAGGCGGACGATTAACGATCCTGTTTTTTGTGGGCCTGTGGGAGCGGGCTTGCTCGCGATGCAAGCGACGCGGTGTATCTGTTGCACCGCAGCGATTCAATCGCGAGCAAGCCCGCTCCCAGAGTAATTCACCCATATCAGGCACGGGTATTGCTTCGCTTGGTGTAACGAACCGTTTTATGACGGTCAGCCAAGCGAGTACCCGCCATGTCTCAAGCCGCCGTCCTGTTGTCCTCGGCCCCTGATCCCTACAGTCTGCTCGAAGCCCGTGTTTCGGAACTTGCCGGTGAACTGGCAGTGGTCAGTGCGCAACGCATGGCCGAACTGGCGGAAAAAGAACGGCTGGCCAACCGCCTGCAAAACCTCCTTGATCTGTTGCCTGGCGGGGTTATCGTGATCGATGACCGTGGCCGGGTACGCGAAGCCAATCCCGCAGCCTGCGAGTTGCTTGGCCTGCCGCTGGAAGGCGAGCTGTGGCGCCATGTGATTGCCCGCTGCTTCGCCCCGCGTGACGACGATGGTCACGAAGTGTCTCTTAAAGACGGTCGGCGCCTGTCGATTGCCACCCGTTCGCTGGATGCCGAGCCCGGGCAGCTGGTGTTGCTCAATGACCTGACAGAAACCCGGCGCCTGCAAGACCAGCTTGCCCGCCATGAGCGCCTGTCGTCCCTGGGGCGCATGGTCACCTCTCTGGCCCATCAGATTCGCACGCCGCTGTCGGCGGCGCTGATTTACGCCAGCCATTTGACCGAGCAAGTGTTGCCGGTGGAAACCCAGCAGCGCTTTGCCGGGCGTCTCAAGGAGCGCTTGCACGAGCTGGAGCATCAGGTGCGCGACATGCTGGTGTTTGCCCGGGGCGAGCTGCCGCTCAATGACAAGGTCACCCCGAAAGTGCTGATGCAAACCCTGCAAGCAGCGGCGCAAACCCATGTGCAGGGTGTGTCCATACGCTGGCAGTGCGACGCCTATACAGGCCAGTTGCTGTGCAATCGCGACACGCTGGTGGGGGCGCTGCTCAATCTGCTTGAAAACGCCTTGCAGACCGGCACGGCGCAGGTGCGGCTCAAAGTCCATCTGTACCGTCGCGATAACTGCCTGCGACTGTGCGTGAGTGACAGTGGCAGCGGCATTGAACCCCAGGTGCTGGCGCGTTTGGGCGAGCCATTCTTTACCACCAAAGCCACCGGTACCGGCCTTGGGCTGGCAGTGGTGAATGCCGTGGTGCGGGCGCACCAGGGGCAATTGCAATTACGTTCGCGGCCGGGGCGTGGCACGTGTGTCGTGCTCAGCTTGCCGCTGATTCCCGGTGCGGCGGAGGCAAACTGATGGTGATGCGAATTAACGTGCTGTTGGTCGAGGACGACCATGCGTTGCGCGAGGCGCTGGCAGATACGCTATTGCTCGCCGGTCATGGCTTTAGGGCGGTCGGTTCGGGGGAGGAAGCTCTGGCGGCAGTTTCCACGGAGTCATTCAGCCTGGTGATCAGTGATGTCAATATGCCGGGCATGGACGGCCATCAGTTGCTCGCACGCCTGCGCAGTTGTCAGCCACAGTTGCCGGTATTGCTGATGACCGCTCACGGCGCGGTGGAGCGGGCGGTGGATGCCATGCGCCAGGGGGCGGCGGACTATCTGGTCAAACCGTTCGAGCCCAAGGCCTTGCTGGACCTGGTGGCCCGGCATGCCCTCGGCAGCCTGGGGGTAGCAGACACTCAAGGCCCGGTGGCGGTTGAGCCGGCCAGCCTGCAATTGCTGGAGCTGGCCGCACGGGTGGCGCGCAGTGATGCAACAGTGTTGATTTCGGGTGAATCGGGTACCGGTAAAGAGGTACTTGCCCGTTATATCCACCAGCATTCCAGTCGGGTTGATCAGCCGTTTGTGGCGATCAACTGCGCGGCCATTCCTGACAACATGCTTGAAGCGACGTTGTTCGGACATGAAAAAGGTGCGTTTACCGGGGCGATTGCGGCTCAGGCCGGCAAGTTTGAGCAGGCCGACGGTGGCACCTTGCTGTTGGATGAGATTTCCGAGATGCCTTTGGGCTTGCAGGCCAAATTGCTCCGCGTATTGCAAGAGCGCGAAGTGGAGCGGGTGGGCGGGCGCAAGCCGATCGTGCTGGATATTCGCGTGGTGGCTACCACCAACCGTGATCTGGCGGGTGAAGTGGCGGCGGGGCGCTTTCGCGAGGATCTGTTCTACCGTCTTTCGGTGTTTCCGCTGGCCTGGCGGCCGTTGCGCGAGCGTACGGCGGATATTCTGCCGCTGGCCGAGCGGTTGCTGGCCAAATACATCAGCAAGATGAAGCACACTGCGGTAGGGTTCTCGGCCGATGCCAAGGCGTGCCTGAGTACCTATCCGTGGCCGGGCAATGTGCGCGAACTGGATAACGCGATTCAGCGGGCGTTGATCTTGCAGCAGTGCGGCTTGATTGAAGCGGCAGATTTTTGCCTCGCCGGGCCTGTGGCTTGTGCGCCTTTGCCGTCGTTGACTCGTTCCGAGCCCTTGGCGGTGGAGGTTGTGGAGTCTGCCGGGGCTTTGGGGGATGATCTGCGCCGACGTGAGTTCCAGATGATTATCGACACCTTGCGTGCCGAGCGTGGCCGGCGCAAGGAAGCTTCCGAGCGCCTGGGCATCAGCCCGCGCACGTTGCGTTACAAGCTGGCGCAGATGCGCGATGCGGGGATGGATGTTGAGGCTTATTTGTTTGCTGCGACCTGATGCCCGCGTACTGCTCTTGTGGGAGCGGGCTTGCTCGCGATGCGGGCGGCGCGGTCTTACAGGTGAAACGCAGCGATACCTTCGCGAGCAGGCTCGCTCCCACAGAGTTGAGTGGCTTTTTACCTGCGACGTTTTGTAACGTTATTAGTAATAAATCCACAAAGAGCTGGCACCCTTGTTGCTACACCTCAATATGCGCTGTGAAAGTGTCAAAAAAATGCGGGTCGTCGGAGGCACTGGTCCATGAGCCAAGGTATTGAATTTAATCGATTGATGTTGGATATGCGGGCCATGCAGATGGACGCCATGGCCCAGCCGAAATCGGCTGTGCAGGCCACTCCCGAAGCGGGTGCCAGCAGCTTCTCCGACATGCTCGGCAATGCGATCAACAAGGTCAGCGAAACCCAGCAGGCATCGAGCCAGCTGTCGAATGCGTTCGAAATCGGCAAAAGCGGGGTCGACCTGACTGATGTGATGATCGCCTCCCAAAAGGCCAGCGTTTCCTTCCAGGCCTTGACCCAAGTGCGTAACAAGCTGGTTCAGGCGTACCAGGACATCATGCAGATGCCGGTTTAAGGACGATATAAAGTCATGGCAGATGCACTTCCGGATACCGTTCCGGCCAAAGCAGGCGCAGCTGGCGGCAAGCCGCCGCTGTTTGGCCTGTCCTTTTTAGACAATCTGGGCGACATGACCATGCTGCGTCAGGTCGGCCTGATGGTCGGCCTGGCCGCGAGCGTGGCGATCGGCTTTGCCGTGGTGTTGTGGTCGCAGCAACCCGATTACCGGCCGCTGTACGGCAGCCTGGCCGGTATGGATGCCAAGCAGGTCATGGAAACCCTGGCCGCTGCCGACATTGCCTATACCGTCGAGCCCAACTCCGGCGCCTTGCTGGTCAAGGCCGATGACATTTCCCGTGCCCGCCTCAAGCTGGCAGCGGCTGGCGTCACCCCTACTGACGGCAATATCGGTTTCGAGATTCTCGACAAGGACCAGGGCCTGGGCACCAGCCAGTTTATGGAAGCCACGCGCTATCGCCGTGGTCTGGAAGGCGAACTGGCACGCACCATTTCCAGTCTCAATAACGTCAAGGGCGCCCGGGTTCACCTGGCGATCCCGAAAAGCTCGGTTTTTGTGCGCGACGAGCGCAAGCCCAGCGCTTCGGTGCTGGTTGAACTCTACGCCGGGCGCTCGCTGGAGCCGGGCCAGGTGCTGGCGATTGTCAATCTGGTCGCCACCAGCGTGCCGGAGCTGAGCAAATCCCAGATCACTGTGGTCGACCAAAAAGGCAACTTGCTGTCTGATCAGGGTGAAAATTCCGCGCTGACCATGGCTGGCAAACAGTTCGACTACAGCCGGCGCATGGAAGGCATGCTGACCCAGCGAGTACACAATATCCTGCAACCGGTGCTGGGCAATGACCGCTACAAGGCCGAAGTGTCGGCGGATGTGGATTTCAGCGCAGTCGAATCCACCTCCGAGCAGTTCAACCCCGACCAGCCAGCCCTGCGCAGTGAGCAATCGACCAGCGAGCAGCGCACTGCCAGCAATGGCCCGCAAGGTGTGCCCGGCGCCCTGAGCAATCAGCCACCGAGCCCGGCCACGGCCCCGCAGCAAGCCGGTCAGGGCGGCGCGCCAGCGGGCATGATTCAGCCGGGGCAGCCGTTGCTTGATGCCAACGGCCAGCAGATCATGGACCCGGGCACCGGTCAGCCGATGCTGGCCCCGTACCCCGCAGACAAGCGTTCGCAATCCACCCGCAACTTCGAGCTGGACCGCTCCATCAGCCACACCAAGCAGCAGCAGGGCAGGGTCAATCGCCTGTCGGTGGCAGTGGTGATCGACGACAAGATCAACGTCAACCCGGCCAACGGTGAAATCACCCAGGTGCCGTGGACCACCGATCAACTGGCGCGCTTTACCCGTCTGGTGCAGGACGCTGTGGGCTTCGATGCCAGCCGTGGCGACAGCGTCAGTGTGATCAACGTACCGTTCTCCACCGAACGCGCGGAAGTGATCGCCGATATCCCGTTCTATTCACAGCCCTGGTTCTGGGATGTGGTCAAGCAAGTGCTGGGCGTGCTGTTTATCCTGGTGCTGGTGTTCGGTGTGTTGCGCCCGGTGCTCAACAATATCACCGGCCACGGCCGCAACAAGCAAGTGGCCGGGATTGGCAGCGATGCCGAGCTGGGCGGCATGGGCGGGCTGGATGGCGAACTGGCCAACGACCGGGTCAGCCTGAGCGGCCCGCAAAGCATCATGCTGCCTAGCCCGAGCGAAGGCTATGACGCACAGTTAAATGCCATCAAGAGTCTGGTCGCAGAAGATCCGGGCCGTGTGGCCCAGGTAGTAAAAGAGTGGATCAATGCCGATGAGTGATAACCGCGCCGCTGCCAATGCCAAGTTGACCCGTGTCGACAAGGCCGCCATTTTACTGCTGTCTCTGGGCGAGTCCGATGCTGCGCAGGTGCTGCGCCATATGGGGCCCAAAGAGGTGCAGCGGGTCGGGGTGGCGATGGCGCAAATGCGCAACGTGCACCGCGAGCAGGTCGAGCAGGTGATGAGCGAGTTTGTCGAGATTGTCGGCGACCAGACCAGCCTGGGCGTGGGCTCGGACAGCTACATTCGCAAGATGCTGACCTCGGCCCTGGGCGAAGACAAGGCCAACGGCCTGATCGATCGTATCCTGCTGGGCGGCAACACCAGCGGCCTCGACAGTCTGAAGTGGATGGAGCCGCGCGCCGTGGCCGATGTGATCCGCTTCGAGCACCCGCAAATCCAGGCCATTGTGGTGGCTTATCTGGACCCGGATCAGGCCGGTGAAGTGCTTGGCCACTTTGATCAAAAGGCCCGTCTGGACATCATCCTGCGGGTTTCGTCGCTCAACACCGTGCAACCAGCGGCGCTGAAGGAACTGAACCAGATCCTTGAAAAGCAGTTCTCCGGCAACTCCAACGCGGCGCGCACCTCCCTGGGCGGCGTCAAGCGGGCAGCGGATATCATGAACTTCCTCGATAGTTCGATGGAGTCGCAGTTGATGGACTCGATCCGCGATATCGACGAGGACCTGTCCGGTCAGATCGAAGACCTGATGTTTGTCTTCAATAACCTCGCCGATGTCGACGACCGCGGTATCCAGGCGTTGTTGCGCGAAGTGTCTTCAGACGTGCTGGTGCTGGCACTCAAGGGCTCCGACGAGAACGTGCAGGAAAAGATCTTCAAGAACATGTCCAAGCGTGCCGCCGAGCTGTTACGTGATGACCTGGAAGCCAAAGGCCCGGTGCGCGTCAGCGATGTCGAAACCGCACAGAAGGAAATCCTCACCATCGCCCGCCGTATGGCCGAAGCCGGAGAAATTGTTCTCGGCGGGAAGGGCGGCGAAGAGATGATCTAAGTGAGCAGCGGCGAAACCCCCGGTGATGTGATCCGCGCCAAGGATGTCGGTGCTTTCGATGTATGGGGCCTGCCCAGCTTTGACCCTTGGCGCGAACCCGAAGAGCCCGAACCCGAGCCGGTTGAAGAACTGCCCGAGATGGAAGAAGTGCCGCTGGAAGAAGTCCAGCCGCTGACCCTCGAAGAGTTGGAAAGCATTCGTCAGGAGGCTTACAACGAAGGTTTCGCTACGGGTGAAAAAGAAGGCTTTCACAGCACTCAGCTCAAGGTTCGCCAGGAAGCCGAAGTGGCCTTGAACGCCAAGGTTGCCAGCCTTGAACGCTTGATGCACAGCTTGCTGGCACCGCTTGCCGAGCAGGACCAGCAGTTGGAGAAAGCCATGGTCGGGCTGGTCGAACATATGACCCGGCAAGTGATCCAGCGTGAACTAAAAACCGACTCGACGCAGATCGAGCAAGTACTGCGCGAGGGTTTGAAGCTGCTGCCCATGGGCGCCGAAAATATCCGCCTGTTTATCAATCCGCAGGATTTCGACCAGATCAAGGCCCTGCGTGAGCGCCATGATGAAAACTGGCGGATTGTCGAAGACGACAGCCTGCAACCGGGCGGCTGCCGGATTGAAACCGAACACAGTCGCATCGATGCCAGCATCGAAACCCGGATCAAGCAGGCCATGAGCCAGCTGCTCGACCAGCTCCACGAACAGGCCCTGCACCCGGCGGCGCCTGATATCGACATCGACCTCGATGCACCTTAAACGCACCAGTTTTGCCAAGCGCCTGAGCACCTATGCCCCGGCCGTGTCATTACCTGTGCAACCGGTGGTCGAGGGCCGTTTGCTGCGCATGGTCGGCCTTACCCTTGAAGCCGAAGGCTTGCGCGCCGCCATGGGCAGCCGCTGCATGGTGATCAACGACGACAGCTTTCACCCGGTGGAAGTCGAAGCCGAGGTCATGGGTTTTTCTGGCGGCAAAATTTTCCTGATGCCCGTGGGCAGTGTCGCCGGTATCGCTCCTGGCGCCCGGGTGGTGCCCCTGGCCGATAATGGCCGCTTGCCCATGGGCATGAGCATGCTCGGTCGCGTGCTCGATGGCGCCGGTCGTGCGCTGGACGGCAAAGGCCCGATGAAGGCCGAAGACTGGGTGCCGATGGATGGCCCCACGATCAACCCGCTCAAGCGCGACCCCATCAGCGTGCCGCTGGACGTGGGCATTCGCAGCATCAACGGTTTGTTGACGGTCGGCCGCGGTCAGCGCCTGGGTCTGTTTGCCGGTACCGGCGTGGGCAAGAGTGTGCTGCTGGGGATGATGACCCGGTTTACCGAGGCCGACATTATTGTGGTGGGGCTGATCGGTGAGCGGGGTCGTGAGGTCAAGGAATTTATCGAGCATATTCTCGGTGCCGAAGGCATCAAACGCTCGGTGGTGGTGGCATCCCCTGCCGATGATGCGCCACTTATGCGGTTGCGCGCGGCCATGTATTGCACGCGGATTGCCGAATACTTTCGCGACAAGGGCAAGAATGTCCTGTTGCTGATGGACTCCCTGACCCGCTTTGCCCAGGCCCAGCGGGAAATTGCCCTGGCCATTGGCGAGCCGCCCGCGACCAAGGGTTATCCGCCTTCGGTGTTCGCCAAGCTGCCCAAGCTGGTGGAGCGGGCGGGCAATGCCGAGGCTGGTGGTGGTTCGATTACTGCGTTCTATACCGTGTTGTCCGAAGGCGATGACCAGCAAGATCCGATTGCCGACTCGGCGCGGGGCGTGCTCGATGGCCATATTGTGTTGTCCCGGCGCCTGGCCGAAGAAGGGCATTACCCGGCCATCGATATTGAAGCGTCCATCAGCCGGGTCATGCCCTCGGTGGTGACCGAAGAGCATATGCGCCGTGCCCAGCAGTTCAAGCAGCTGTGGTCGCGCTTCCAGCAAGCCCGTGACCTGATCAGCGTGGGCGCCTATGTGCCTGGCGGTGACCGCGAAACCGACACCGCCATTGCCCTGCAACCGGCAATGGTGGCGTACCTGCGCCAGGGGCTGAACGACAATATTAGCCTGGCTGAAAGTGGCGGGCATCTGGGCAGTATCTTTGCTCCGGCAGCGGGGGGTTAATCGACCATGGCCGCAGATTCAAGAGCGACGCGCCTGGCGCCAGTCGTGGATATGGCCGAAAAGACTGAGAAGGCTGCGGCCCAGCGTCTGGGGCACTTTCAGGGGCAGGTCAACCTGGCCAACAGCAAGCTCGGTGATCTGGAAAATTTCCGTGGCGAGTATCAGGCGCAATGGGTCGATCGCGGCAGCCAGGGCGTGACCGGCCAATGGCTGCGTAACTATCAATACTTTCTCGGTCAGCTCGAAACTGCGGTTGGCCAGCAGCGTCAGAGCCTGGTGTGGCACCAGAACAATCTCAACAAGGCCCGCGAAACCTGGCAAGAGGCCTATGCCCGGGTCGAAGGGTTGCGCAAACTGGTGCAACGCTACGCCGACGAAGCCCGCCAGATGGAAGACAAGCGCGAGCAAAAGCTGATGGACGAACTGTCCCAGCGCTTGCCGCGTAAAGAAGTTTATTGACTGTGGGAGCGGGCTTGCTCGCGATGCATGCGACACAAAACCTGTGGGAGCAGGCTTGCCTGCGATGCAAGCGGCGCGATCTGCCAGGTAAATCGCAGTGATGCTATCGCGAGCAGGCTCGCTCCCACATTTGACCCTGCATGCTGAAGTGCGCCCCAAAACCTGTGGGAAGCAGGCTTGCCTGCGATGCAAGCGATGCGGTCTGCCAGGTAAACCGCAGTGATGTTATCGCGAGCAGGCTCGCTCCCACATTTGACCCTGCATGCTGAAGTGCGCCCCAAAACCTGTGGGAGCAGGCTTGCCTGCGATGCAAGCGGCGCGGTCTGGCAGGTAAATCGCAGTGATGCTATCGCGAGCAAGCTCGCTCCCACACTTGACCCTGCATGCTGAAGTGCGACACAAAACCTGTGGGAGCAGGCTTGCCTGCGATGCAAGCGGCGCGATCTGCCAGGTAAATCGCAGTGATGCTATCGCGAGCAAGCCCGCTCCCACATTTGACCCTGCATGCTGAAGTGCGCCCCAAAACCTGTGGGAAGCAGGCTTGCCTGCGATGCAAGCGATGCGGTCTGGCAGGTTAATCGCAGTGCTGCTATCGCGAGCAGGCTCGCTCCCACATTTGACCCTGCATGCTGAAGTGCGACACAAAACCTGTGGGAGCAGGCTTGCCTGCGATGCAAGCGACGCGGTCTGGCAGGTTAATCGCAGTGATGCTATCGCGAGCAAGCTCGCTCCCACACTTGACCCTGCATGCTGAAGTGCGACACAAAACCTGTGGGAGCAGGCTTGCCTGCGATGCAAGCGGCGCGGTCTGGCAGGTAAATCGCAGTGATGCTATCGCGAGCAGGCTCGCTCCCACAGGGTTAATGTCGCCGCGCTTGCCAGTGAATCACTGCGAGTTCTTTGTAGGAGGGTGCAGGCCCTGCAAGATGGTGCCCACAAGACCGTCTATAGTTGCTGTGACAATCCAAGGAGCAATTCCATGGCCGTGACATCTGAAGTCTCGCCAGATGGCAGCAAACTGACCATCGCAATCAAGGGTCGTTTCGACTTTGCCAAACATCAGGAATTTCGTGACGCCTACGAAGAACTCACCCCTGCGCCAGCCTGTGTGATCGTGGATTTAAAAGACGCTACCTACCTCGACAGTTCGGCCTTGGGCATGTTGTTGTTGCTGCGCGAGCATGCCGGCGGCGACGAGTCCGATATCCGCGTGGTCAACAGCAGCCCCGACGTGCGCAAGATTCTCGGTATTTCCAACTTCGACAAGCTGTTCGATATCAATTGAATAACCCAATGGAGCGCCTGTGGCGTCTGCAACAAACGGTCCTGCAGCAGCGTGACCTGATCGCCGAACACAACAACTACCTGCTCAACGAGCAGCGGGTGGCCAAGGCCGTATTTGACCGGGTGGCGCATTCGGGCTGCCTGGATTCGCCCAATATCCGCTATCTGCAATCGCCCTATGCCTTGTTTAACGGCGATTTGCTGCTGGCAGCCTATACCCCGTCAGGCGATACCCATCTGCTGCTCGCCGACTTTACCGGCCATGGCCTGCCCGCAGCCATTGGCGCAATGCCCCTGGCGGAAGTGTTCTACAGCATGACGGCTAAGGGCTACGGGCTGGCGGAAATGCTGCGGGAGATGAATGCCAAGCTCAAACGCATCCTGCCGGTGGACATGTTCTGCTGCGCCGCGCTGTTGTGCGTGAGCGCGCAGCGCCGCTGTATCGAGGTGTGGAATGGCGGCATGCCTGATGGCTATCTGCAATCTGGCGCACAGCGCACGGCATTGACCTCGCTGCACTTGCCGCTGGGGGTGTTGCGCGCTGAAGTGTTTGATCATGGCACTCAGATTTTGCCGATGTTGCCTGGCGATCAGGTGTTCCTGCTGAGTGACGGGGTCATCGATACCTGTGGCCCGGATCAGCAACTGTTCGGTGTCGAGCGTCTGGAGCGGGTACTGGATGCCAATCGCCATCCGCTGCAACTGATTGCCGAAGTCGAGCAAGCCCTGCACGATTTTCAGGGGCGTGCCCGGGACGATGTGAGCATGGTCCAGATCACCTCGCAGATGCCTCAACTGTTGGGTGTGCCCGCCACTGTCTACTCCGACAGCGGGCTGTGCAGCCCGCTGGACTGGTCGTCCAGCTTCGAGTTTCGGGCCGCCACCCTCAAACAATTCAATCCGCTGCCTTATTTACTGCAATTGCTGATGGAGGTCCACGGGTTGCGCACCCAGGGGCCGGTGATCCATGCGGTGCTTGGCGAGCTGTACAGCAATGCGCTGGAACATGGTGTGCTGGGCCTTGATTCGCGGCTCAAGCGCGGCAATGAGGGCTATGCCCGTTATTACCAGCAGCGCAGGGAGCGTCTGGCTGCCCTGCAGAACGGTTTTGTGCGGGTGTCGTTGCAGGTCGAGCAAGTCGGCGAGGGTGGTCGACTGATCATTCAGGTCGAAGACAGTGGTGAGGGCTTTGATGTTGCCAGAGTGATGGCCAGACCACTGGATTTAGACCGTTTGTCGGGGCGCGGGGTGAGTCTGGTACGGCAACTGTGCCCTGCAGCGAGGTGGGGCGCTGATGGTCGTAGTGCGACCGTAGAGTTTTCATGGGGGCCTCTGGCATAATCCGCCCATTCTTGATCAAGGAGTGAACAAGTGTCTGACATTCATATGGATCCGAAAGTGGTCGATGCCTTGCGAGACGTGATGGAAGGAGGGTTTGCCGACCTTCTGGACACCTTTCTCTCGGACTCCGAGGAGCGTATCGGCCAATTGCACAATACCCGCGAAGCAGGCGACCTGACCCTGGTGGCCCACAGCTTCAAGGGCAGCAGCAGCAATATGGGTGCCATTCGATTGGCGCATTTGTGCGGCCAGCTCGAAGAGCGTGCGCAAAAGAAGCAACTGGCGGAAATCCGGGAGCTGGTGATCAAGATCGACGATGAATACCAGATGGTCCGGCGGCTTTATCGTGCCGAGCGCCAGCGTGCCGAGCCATCCCGATTTGCCTCCGGCTGATTTTGCCAAAGCTGGCCCGAACCTTGCTCTGACTCTCTGACCTGTACCCAAGCCAGCCGTACAGCGGAGACCCGTTAATGCCCGTTGCCGCCCAATCCCTGCTCCAGACACCTGCCGCCGTAGCCCCCAAAGCTGCGGCGGGCAACCCTGCGCAGCCTGCGCGCACTGATGAGCAGCCGTTTGCCAAGGTCTATGCCAAGGCATCCGACCCGGTACCAGCGGTTGCCGATAGCGGCAACCCCTTGCCTGGCGGCAAGGCCAGGGACGCAGTGAGCACTGATCAGGATGACGGTGCCAGCAAAGCGGGTGATGACGTGGCAGCTGCCGATCCGCTGCTTGTGCAGCCCGTAGCTCCGCCACCGACGCCGGTAGTTGATGCCGCCCCTGAGGCTGTGCCGGATGCTCCTGAAGTGCAAGTGGCGCAGCTGGCTGTGCAAGTGCCGCCGCAGCCTGTGGCAGACGATGGCTTTGATCCTGAAGCCGACCCTCTCGATGATATGCCGGCTGTGCGCCTGGCGATGGAGCAGGGCGGGCATGTATCCGCCAGCAGCCAGACCCCGGTCAAAAACGCACCCACTGAAACCCAGCCTGCGGCACAGGGGCAGGCCAGCGGTATTGCCATGCTGGTTGATGGCAAGGCTGACGAAGCATCCACCGGTGAAGGCGGCGAGAAAGCCTTTAAAGGTCTGGTCGATGATGGCCTCAAAGACCTGAAAAGCGCATCCAGTGATACCCGAGTGGATGACTTCGCCAATCGCCTGGCGGCGCTGACCCAGGCATCCGTACCCAAAACCGTGAATGCCCTACCGGTCAACCAGCCATTGGCCATGCACCAGAGCGGCTGGTCGGAAGAAGTGGTCAATCGCGTGATGTACCTGTCCAGTGCCAACCTCAAGTCTGCCGATATCCAGCTCGAACCGGCTGAGCTGGGGCGTCTGGATATCCGCGTCAATATTGCTGCCGACCAGTCGGCGCAGGTCAACTTTGTCAGTGGCCATGCCGGTGTTCGCGAAGCATTGGACAGCCAGATGCACCGCCTGCGCGAAATGCTCGCTCAGCAGGGCATGGGCCAGGTCGACGTCAACGTCTCGGACCAGCCGCGCAACTGGCAGGGCCAGCAAGGCCAGGAGCAGCAGGCACAAAGCCGCTCCAGCGGGCATCGAGTTGAGAGTGGCGGCGAAGAAGAACTGATCGAAGTGCCCGTAACCCCGCGCGTGGTACTGGGCTCCAGTGCGGTGGATTACTACGCGTAATTAGTCCCCCCTGTAGATACCGTCTTGACCGTCATCGTGCAAGCGCGATGCCAGGGGCAACTCGCTATGACCTTTTTGTATGGGCTTCTGTTTTTAACTGGCTCAATGAGTACATATCCGGCATTTTTATATAACTGAAATATTGGTTTCGCTCTTACAGCGAGGCACTTTTGTCAAACAGCCACAAAAGTACCCAAAAAGGCCTTGCCCCATCGTACGGCCTTCGCTGCGCTCAGGTTCCCTCGCTCCGGCTCTGCTCCGTGGGCACGCCGTGACGGGCCATCCATGGCCCAACACGGCTCTCCCGGCATCCATGCCGGTCGACCCACTCCACAGAACCTCCACTCGGCCTCCCGGAGGGCGGGCAGATCAAAAGCACTGCACCCGAGGCGGCCGACCGGCCGGCCTGATTGGGGGGTAGTACGTGTATATGTCCAAGATTAGTTTTGCTTTTGCTTTTGTAATGCGATTGTTCAGACGACGCGAAAGCCCATCACAGAAGGCCGAACGCAGGTGCTGTTATGGGGGTGGCGCGGCAGGACGCCGCGCCAGCCGCGATGGGCCATGG